>DASVBI010000039.1:0-3683 GCA_036375915.1 Terriglobales bacterium
TTTGCTTCGCCCGCGCTCACTCCCATTTTTCTCACCGACGACAACACGAGCCCCGCTTCCGGACAGATGCGGCTGCGCGTGGTCAACGCTTCGCCGGACGTGGGCAATCTGGACGTCTATGTGGTGTCGCCGGGCACAAACATTCAGACCGTAAACCCGACCTTCGTCAATCTGGCCTTTAAATCGGCCTCTACCTATCAGACCCTGGTGGCGGGAAACTATGAGGTTCTCTTTACCGCGCCCGGCCAGAAGACCGTTCTAATTGACAGCGGCGTCCTTCCTTTTGGCAAAGGACAGGTTCGCACTGTTGTGGCGCTCGACAACACCGGCGGATACGCAACCAGCATGCTGGCCGATTTGAATTAGTTGGGGTGCAGCGGAAATTGGCAGCGGCAGCAGACCGCCCTCTCGCAACTCAACCGGCGCACCCTTTTATGACAATGGCTCCGTGCGTGGTAAACCTCAACCCGCCATCGTTTTCCTCTATCTCTGCCGCCTACGGGCAAAGACCTTAGTAGATCTCCCTTAAAACACCCTGTTTGCCCTTTACGAAATTGAGCTATTTGGCCGATTGGAGCGGCTACTCTGCCCTGTTATCGTCTCTCCACTTGCTGATCTGGTTTTACCGAGATGCCTGCGGGCTTTGGCCGAGCCTGCGCAACGCCGCTTCAATAAATTCCCCAAAAGGATTGCTTAGTGAAAACTGCATTCATACTGACGGCATGGTTATTATTCACAGTTTCATCCAGCCTGGCGGTAACCGTGGACGCCAGAGCCACTGGATCCGCCTCTCCCATCACCGTAACCGGCACAGCCAGCTCCAACTATGGCATCACCGGCTGGACCATTTATGTGGATTCCAACCTGGTGTTTCGGCAAAACACCTCCTCTCGTAGCATATCTGTACCGGTCAGCATGAGTTCGGGGACTCACCACTTGGCAGTTAAGGCCTGGGACACCTCCGGGGCCAATGGCGCTGCTTATTTGACGGTCACTGCCGGAAACTACAGCGCCAGCAGCACCAGCACGAGCACCGGCAGCGGTTTGGTCCCTATCCCCCCGTCCAATGCAAAATACTTCAATAACGTTGACCAGATGTCAGGCTGGATTGCGTGTTCGGCCTGCGCCCAGTCAGGCACGGCTTCCTCCTACTGGTTCAAGCAGTGGGTGAGCAGCCCCTCCCTGGACGGAAAGAGCATGCAAAGTTACATCAAGGGAAGCTATGGCGCCTGGGCCGACAACCTGTTCGTTAAGAAATTCGGCGACCAGACTTGGGCGCGCCACATTGAGTACTCCACGAATTTCCTGTGGAACGCTCCCAAGACCAGGCAGGGCAACGGCGCTTACGTGGTGCAGGCCATTGAGTTTGACGCCCGCATGCTGATCGGCAACTTCAAATATCTGTTCGGCACCCAGTGCAATTACGCCCACGGCACCTGGGATATCTGGAGCAACACCGGCCGCTATTGGCAGCACACCGCCATTCCCTGCCAGAAGTGGGGGCCCAACAGCTGGCATAAGGTGACCTGGTACTTCACCCTTGATAGCAATACCAAGTATCTCCACTATGCCGCTCTGAAAGTGGACGGCACAGAGTACAAGGTGGACAAGTGGCTGGCGGCCGGGGCGGTTCCCTACAACAAGGAGTTCCTCATCCAGTTCGAACAGGATACCGACCAGAATGGGGACCCCTGGTACCTGTGGACCGACAAGACCCAGGTCGTGCTCTGGTAGGGAAGTTCAGTCAAGTGCAGGCTCTTCATAGCTGGCGGCACTATGCCGCCAGCTTTTCCGTTCTGGCCTTCCCCGCCAAATCGGCGTGGCAATAGGGGCAGAGCGGGGCTTCTGCTTCCACGATTCCGGAACACGTGGGGCAACGCCTGTGCCCGGCGGGAATCAGGTCGGCGGCCGAGGGCAGCATGGCGACAATGAAAAATCCGAACAGAGGAGTGAACATCAGGGAAAACAGGTACCAGAGCCCAGCGCTGTGGCCTCTTTTGTCCGCGAACTCCGCTACCAGCCCGCACAGAAACACCCAGACGATGGCAAGTCCAATAGCAATCAGGAGCGAGGTCATGGCGCGCCTCCGGCGGCCGGGCTCCCTCGGCGGGTGCCGCTTGCTGATTCTGTGAGCGGCCGCTTCCTGACTCTATGATCGGCCGTGGCCCAAACTTCTTCCAATGACGACTGTCACGCCGGATTGTGATGCGAGCCGCCGGGAATGAAATGCCGTCCGGCAAAGCAGCTGCGGACGTGCTGTCGCGGGAGGGTTGGCCTCGCGACGCGGCCGGTTGAGGAACGGGAAAGGATCATGAGCAGGCCGGCCGTTCGCGAAGCGTGCTTCGCAGCCGGCGAACCATACTGCTGCTGTGACCTCGGCTGCGAGTCGCCTGCCATTTAAGCACGAAATCGGCAAACCGCAGGAAGAGTTGTAAAGCTTTGTAAAGGTGCCGCCAGTGAACCAGGTAGCGACGTCGGCGCCTGAATCGCGCTGTCGCGCCACTGCCCGCAGCTACAATGGCCGAGGAGCCTGCCGTTGTTTGGAGTATCTCGGTGCGCGGATACTACCAGAAAATTGCGGATATGCTCGACCTGGATCGCATGGGTGAGCGTTTGTCCGGCCCTCCCCCGAGCCGTTTCCTTGCCCGTCATGGCCAACAAATCCGGCACGCTCTTGGCTGGGGTGTTCTTCTCCTGGCGGGACTGGCGGCGTTCGCCTTCGCCGGCGATTATGCTGGACTCCGCTATCGCATAGCGGCGCAGAAGGACCCGTTTGGCGCGGTCACCGTGCGGCCTTATTATGCGGTCCGCCTCAAAAGCGGCAAAACCGAGTTTCTTTTCGAGGACCCCCAGCCGGAGACTTGCGTCAACTCCCTGTTTCCCCACTTCGGGATGACGCCATGCTGGTATGCCCGGCGCCATCCCGAAAGGCGCATAGACATCTGAAGTCAGAGCAAATGAAAACCGCGGAGGGTGCGAGGGACGCGGAAGAAAAACTGCAAGACAGCAGCACTTCAAGTTCCGATTTTTTCAAGAAGTGTTCCTCGGCACCTCCGTGTCCTCTGTGGTTTTTATTTGGATTTCGGCATCCCAAGCGCGTACTTCCCCAGCGATGTCCTCCTTTGCGACAATAGAAGCAACCCATGATTCAGTTATCCTCCGCGGGCAAACGCTTCGGCGGCAAAATCCTGTTTGAAGAGCTCGATTGGCTGATCACGCCCCGCGACCGCGTCGGGCTGGTGGGCGCCAACGGCAGCGGAAAAACCACGCTGCTCAAAGTGCTGGCCGGGCTGGAGAGCCTCGACTACGGAGCCATGACGGTGATGAAGGGCACCACCGCCGGCTACCTGCCGCAGGATGGCCTGAATCTCTCCGGGCGCACCGTCTTCCAGGAGTGCATGTCGGTGTTCGACGAGGTGCGCGACATGGAGCGGGAGATGGAGTCGCTTACCGAACGCATGGCGGAGGTGGACCACACCAGCGCCGAATACGAGCAAATCGCCGACCGCTACCATCACCTGCAGGGCCAGTTCGCCGCCCACGACGGCTATGCCCTGGAGGCGCAGGTGGGCACCGTGCTTACCGGCCTGGGCTTCCACAAAGAAGACTGGAACCGGCGCACGGAGGAGTTCAGCGGGGGCTGGCAGATGCGCGTGGCCATGGCCAAACTGCTGCTGCAGAAG
>DASVBI010000034.1:0-3322 GCA_036375915.1 Terriglobales bacterium
GGCTGCGGGGCTCGCTGCTGGAAATGCACGAGCGTGCCACCGAGTTCTTCCGCGAGCAGCTGCGCCGCCCGGAAGCGGCGCACGCGCGCGAATACCTGGCCGGCCGCGGACTTGACCAGGAGATGATCGCCCGCTTCCGCATCGGCTTCGCTCCGGAAAGAGGCTTCATCCTGCGGGACGTTCTGGGCGGCCAGTTCGACGAAGAGGCGTTGCGGGCCAGCGGGCTGTTCTCGTGGAAAGAAGAAGCCGTGCCTCGCGCGGCCGGACAGCCGAGGGCGGCTGTCCCCACACAGGAGCCGAGGGTGGCTGTCCCCACGCAGGTTCTTTACGCCAAATTCCGCAACCGCATCATGTTCCCCATCGCCAACGAGTCTGGGCGGGTGATCGCCTTTACCGGCCGAACCCTCTCCACCGACGAAAAAGCCGGGCCCAAGTACCTCAATTCGCCGGAAACCGCCATCTACTCAAAGTCGCGTGTGCTCTTCAACCTGGACTTGGCCAAGGAGGCTATTCGCAAGCTCGACTACGCCATCCTGGTAGAAGGCCAGATGGATTGTATTTCCGTATTCGCGGCCGGCTTCCACAACGTGGTGGCCAGTTCCGGCACCGCCTTCACCGAGCTTCACGCCAAGCTGCTGGGCCGCTTTAGCAAGAATGTAGTGGTCAATTTCGACCCCGACACCGCCGGCGCCAATGCCACCGAGCGCACCCTCGGGCTGCTGGTTTCCGAGGAGTTCCAGATCAAAGTGCTGACCCTGGAGGCGGGCTTCGATCCTGACCTGTTTATCCGCCGCAAGGGCAGGGAAGCCTACGCCCAGGCGCTCAAGAGTGCCCAGAACTACTTTGATTACCTGATTGAGCGCGCCCGCAGCACGTTCCCGGTGCGCAGTCCGGAAGGCAAGGTGAAGGCCGTCAACTTCCTGCTTCCCCATGTGCAGCGTGTGCCCAGCCGCATCGTGCGGGATGAATTGGCGCGCGAGATCGCCCAGAAGCTAAGCATTGACTCCGCCGTGCTCAGCCAGGAACTGCGCCACGCCGCCACCAAACGCTCAGCTGCCCAGCTCAAGGCTCCGACAGAGGCCCAGGTCACCCAGGCGGAGCGCATCCTCATTCGCGCCCTGGCCTCGGCCGGCCAAGTTCAGGGAGAGAAAGACCGCATTTCTGCCCGCGACGGCGTAGACGAGGAATTCGACCCGGCACGCCAGGCCCAGTTTGCCCTCAGCAGTGAGCGCCTGCACGACGGCTTAGCCACGGAGGGCCTGCTGGAGGCGCTGCTGCAGGCCGACCTGGCCGAAACCGGCGCCGATCCCCTCGCTCTCCCCCTTCCCGAGGCCGACCAGCGCCGACTGGCCGCCACCCTCATGCAGGAAGACGAGGAGCTTACCCCGGAGCTCCTGGAGGAAGCTATTGAGGCTTTGCGGCGGCGACATTTACAGCGCCGCCAGCGTCAAATTCAGGTACAGATCGCAGAAGCGGAGCGGCGCCAGGATTCCGCAGTTCTGGGCCAGCTTTTGCGGGAGAAGATGGAACTGGATCGCACCCTGGCCGGGGTGGGAGGACGGGAGTAGGGAGTAGGGAATGCGGCGGCCGGGGCGCCGGCGCCAGCAAGGGAACGCTAAACACTTGCGGAATCGAGGGTTCCCGGTTCGGGAAAATCGGGTTTTTATCCCCGGCCACCTAGAAACCGAACAGCGGTTTGCGTCATCTAAAGTATTGACTTTATTAGCTTCCCAAAAATCGGGGTGGAAGGCAGCAGAGTTGCCATTGTTGGCGGCCCGGTGACTATGCTAAACTTCATAAGTTTCAGCCGGCGCTAAACCCGCAGTGCAAACATCCCACCTCGAAAGGAAGCTGCGCCGTCCGCTCCCGTGCCGGGCGTCGACAGAGGGGTAGACCGTTTTGGCTCTTGAAGACAAGTTTGACGATATCAAAAAGCTGATTGATGTGGGCAAGGAAAAGGGATACCTCACCTACAGCGAGGTGAACGACCTGATTCCTCACGATGTCCACTCGCCCGAGGACCTGGATGACCTGCTGACCACCATCGGCACGCAGGGCATTGATGTTCTCGAGGGACCCGCCAAAATGCCTTCCGCCGGTCTGGACAAGACCGACGACATGGAGGTGGGCGAGGACGTCGAACTCGACCTGACTCCGGGCGCGCTGGAAAAAACCAATGACCCGGTGCGCATGTACTTGCGCGAAATGGGCACCGTCCCGCTGCTCACCCGCGAAGGCGAAGTGGAAATCGCCAAGCGCATCGAGCGCGGCCAGAACCGCGTGCTCAAGGCGCTATCCCGCTCTCCCATCGTGATCCGGGAAATCCTCGCCCTGGGCGATGACCTGCGCCGTGGTGTGCGCTCCATCAAGGAAATCGTCACCTTCGACGAGGAAGAGATCACCGACGAGGTCCTGGAGAACCGCCTCAAGGACATGGTGGGCCGCATTGACGAGGTGGCCAAGCACTACAAGAAAGTCAATCAGCTGCTGGAAAAGTTCCAGGCTATCAACAGCAAGAAGCGGCCCAAGGATTACCGCCGTTATCGCTGGCACCTGGCGCGGGAAGTGGTGCGCATGTCGCGCGCCATGCGCAACCTGGGCGTTACCAACATTGAACGCAAGCGCCTGATTGACCGGGTGAACAAGACGGTGGATTCGCTGCGCTCCCTGGAGCGCCAGGTCAACAACCTGGAAAAGAAGGCGGATGCCACCCGCAACGACGACCAGAAGAAGGAATACCGCCGCCAGTCTCGCCAGCTGCGCTCCGACATGGAGAAGCTGGAAGCCGAGTCCGGAGTCAGCTACCAGGAACTGAAGCGCACGCAGCGGGAAATCATCCAGGGCGATATTGACGCCGACCAGGCCAAGCGCGAGCTCATCGAGGCCAACCTGCGCCTGGTGGTTTCCATTGCCAAGAAGTACACCAACCGCGGATTGCAGTTCCTCGACCTGATTCAGGAGGGCAACATCGGCCTGATGAAGGCGGTGGACAAGTTCGAGTACCGCCGCGGCTACAAGTTCTCGACCTACGCAACCTGGTGGATCCGGCAGGCCATTACGCGCGCCATCGCCGACCAGGCCCGCACCATCCGCATTCCGGTGCACATGATCGAGACCATCAACAAGCTGATCCGCACCTCGCGGCAGCTGGTGCAGGAACTGGGACGCGAGCCCACGTCGGAAGAGATCGCCAAGCGCATGGACATCCCCGTGGCCAAGGTGCGCAAGGTGCTGAAGATCGCGCAGGAGCCCATTTCGCTGGAAACGCCCATTGGGGAAGAGGAAGATTCGCATTTGGGCGACTTCATCGAGGACCGCGCCG
>DASVBI010000494.1:0-2535 GCA_036375915.1 Terriglobales bacterium
GGTTTCACCGCAGACTGGAAGGTGAGGGACGGCGGCCACCACGTCCAGATTGACACTGCCGATCACCACCACGGGTTTGGACGCGGCTGTCAAGGACGGGCAACGATCCCCTCCCGGGCAGGCCGGAGGAGAAGCGCGTAATACTAAACCGCCACACCGTGGGTTGCCAAGATTTTTGTGCCTGCAACGGCGGGCGATACTAGAATCGGAACGAGGCTGCGGAGGGGCGGGCAGGTGGTGAGATGGTTCGCCAAGCTCAGCGGCTAAGGCCGGAACCAGCGGCGAAAGCCAATGGTAGGGTAAAGCCTTACGCTGCGAAGCGGGTGTAAGCTCTCAGAGGACAGATGGCTATACGCGAAACCAAACGCATCACCATGCGGCAGATCGCGGCTCGGGCGCGCGTCTCTGTGGGGACCGTATCCCACGTGATCAACCATACCGCTGGGGTGCGTGAACCGGTGCGGCGGCGCGTGCTGGAGGCCATTGAGCGCCTGGGATACCGACCCAGCCTGCTGGCCCGCGGCCTGCGCCGCAACCAGACCACCATCATCGGGGTCATCATTCCCGACATCTCCAACCCCTTCTTTCCCCTGGTGGTGCGCGGGGTAGAGGACATCGCCTACCAGAATTCCTACCGCCTGATGCTGTGCAACGCGGATAATGACGCGCAAAAGGAGCAGGTGTATTTCGACGAACTGCGCGCCTATCGGATGGCCGGGCTGATTGTGATTCCTTCCGCCAACAGCCGCCTGGTCGCTGCCGCGGATACGGCGGGGGAATTGCCGGTGGTTTGCCTGGACCGTTGCCCGGAAGGCTGGAAGGGCGACAGCATCACTGTGGATAACACCGAGGGCGCCTACCAGGCCACCCGCTATCTACTGGAATTAGGCCATCGCCGAATCGCCGCCATCACCGGGCAGTTACATGTGACCAGCGCGGTGGAGCGGCTGAAGGGCTTTAAGCGGGCGCTGCGTGAATTCGGCGTCACGATTGCGCCCGAGTACATTCAGGAAGGCCGTTTTGACCGCCTGAGCGGCTATGAAAAAAGCCTGCTGCTGTTGCAGTTTTCGCCGCGGCCGACGGCGATTTTCGCGGCCAACGACCTGGTGGCGCTGGGAGTGCTGGCGGCCATGCGCGAACTGGGCCTGCGCTGTCCGGAAGACGTGTCGCTGACGGGATTCGACGATCTGGAACTGGCGAGCTTTACCAATCCTGCGCTGACCACCGTGGCCCAGCCCGCCTACCAGATGGGAGCGCGGGCGGCGGCCCTGCTCTTTGAGCGCCTGCGAGGCGAAGCGCTTCCGGCGCAACACATTGTGATGAAGACGGCGCTCAAGGCGCGCGACTCAACCGCGGCGCCGAGGCGCGACGAGTAAACTCCGGTCTGCCACCCAACCCGGCGTGCCAGCGTCCTTTCGTTGCGGGACTCCAGCCGTTATCGCGCATCTTACCCAAGCCGCCGGGACCGCGGGCGAGGGCGCCCGCGGCACAACCCTCGCACCGCGACCAGCGTTATTTGGCAGGGCCGGACGAGGCCGGCGCCGCCTGGGTGACGAACAGCGCCCGGACGTTCTGCTTCTGCATCAGATTCTCGAAATTGACCAGGTCGGTGTTCACGAGGTTGGACCAGCGGGCAAGCTGCGCATCGCTTTGCTTTTTCAGATTGTCAAACTCCTCATAGGCGGCCGCCGTGGGCGCGGAATCGTTATCGCCTTCCACGTAATTGGCCAGATAGGAGAGCTTGGCATCCAGACCGGGCGGGTAGCGCAGGGAGTCCTCGTTGGCGGAAATTTTCATCTGCACCAGGGCATCCTCCACATCGGCTACCCTGCGGTCCAGTTCCTGGCTGGCGGTGTATACCAGCCTGGCGCCCCCCTGGCTGCTAGCCAGGCGTTTCTGCAGTTCATGGGTCTGGGCGCGCAGGTCCCAGATCTGGTTGACCGCTTCGTACACGCGCGTCAGTTCAGCCTGGATCTGGCGGGTCAGGGTGATTTGTTTATCCAGGTCGGCCAGCGAAACGTTCTCTCGCGGGTCCATCTTTACCTGTAGAGGCGCGGTGTAGCTCTTGCCGTCTACCGTGAGGCGCACCTGGTACTCGCCGGGCAGCACCATGGGGCCGCGGGTGCCGTCCTGATACTCGTAAAGATAGTAATTGGGCAGGCGGGGCACCTCCTGGTAACGCAGGTCCCAGACAAAGCGATTCATACCCGCCTGCAGCTCCATTTCGTTTTTGGGCTTTTCATCGTCGGGATCAGCGGGCTCGTCGAGGTCCTTTACATCCTTGCTGGTGACTTTGCGCACCAGTTGGCCCTTGGAATCCAGAATCTCAATGGCAGCCTGCTTGGGCACGGACTTCAAGTTGAAGTAGATTTCCGCTCCGTTCGGGGGATTTTCACCCTCGTTTATCGGCTTCTCGAAATCGTGCGGCATACGTACCCGGTAAGCCGGCGCCGGTGTGTAAAGGTGGGCCGGCTGCTGGGCAATTTCCGGGCTGTACTGGCGCAGCGGGGTGATGTCGTCGAGCACCCAGAAGGA
>DASVBI010000253.1:0-3438 GCA_036375915.1 Terriglobales bacterium
CGTCAGAGCCGTAGGTGATCTTATCGGGGAACAGCTCCAGCCACTCCTTCAGCGACTGCTTGAACTGGGCGGGGTATTCGTCCATTTCCATCAGCGACGAGTCCAGGTAGACGTTCTTCATGGCGCCCAGCCAGATAGCAACGCGCTCCAGCGGATAGCCACCGTGAATCATCACCCAGGTCACGTTGCTGTAACGCGGGTCGCGCAGCACGTTTTCCAGGTTCATGATGTTGCCGTGGGTGATATCGAAGTAATCGCCGATGCCCACAGCGGTGTGGATGTGAACAGGCAAGTGGAGACGACCACCTTGGCTGACCAGGTAACGGAAAACATAGTCCTGAAATGTGGTGTATTCCTGCGCTGAGGGCACAGTGCCGGCATGGTATTTGCGATAGACCGTCTCCGCCTGGGCCTTGGAGGGATCGCCAAAATGCAGGGAGCGGAAGTAGGCAGCCTCGAACTTCATGGCGATGCCGCCCTTGCGCTGGTTATCCTCCAGGGTGCGGGCGACGAACTTGAGATAGTCGTCAAAACTCGCGGGCAGCACGCTCACACCTTCCTGCCGCATCCAGCGGTGCAGCATTTTTTCCTGCAGCGGAATGTAGACCTGCTGGTCGGAATTGCGGGCGGTCATGTCACGATTGTTAAACGGCCACATGAAAGAGTCGGCGAAGAACACCCACTTGTACCGGTGGGGATCCAGGTAGTCCATCATGGCGCGGTTGGCCACCGAGGTCTCGACCCCCAGTTTGTCGAGAATGCGGTCCCAATAGCCGGCGTCGCCCAGTTGCTGGCGCAATTCCGCTTTCTTCTGCACCACCCACTTGGCGTGCTCCGGGCTCATGTCGTCGTAGGGATAGCCCCAGAGGGCCTTCATGGCCGCGACCATCTCGGGATTGTCCAGGCGCTCGCGCAGAGGCGAACTGTAGTTAGGCGGAGCCGCCATGGCGTCCACGTCGGGATCATCGGCAAATCCGGGGTGGGCATGGTGGTCGTAGATGGGGATCTTCTGGATCTCGCCCAGCAGACGCTGGTAGGTGGCCTGCAGATCCGAGCCGGGATAGGGCTGGGCTTGCGCGAGAAGCAAATTCGGAAGCAGGAGCATTACGGCGAATGTTTTAAGCATGGCGTTGCCGCTGGTTGTAATTGACGATTGACGATTTTCGATTGACGATTGAAACCCTCTCCGTGCTTGTCACCTGCCAATATCGGTTGCTGCCACAGAGGCACGAAGACACAGATAGACAATTTTCCCTATTTTTCCCTGTGCCTCTGTGCCTCTGTGGTGAATTCATATTCACCTAGCGGCGCATCGCCGCTGCGGACCAGGCCGCGGAGACCTTCTGGATGCGTTCAGTCGCCTCTTTCAAGGTGGCATTGGAGGAAGCGAAGCTGAAGCGCACAAAATCGCGGCCGGCATCGCCAAAGGCGGCGCCGGGAATGGCGGCTACGCCCGCTTCTTCCAGCATGATGCGGCACAGTTCTTCGGCGGAAATGCCGGTCTCGGTGATGTTCACCCAGGCATAGAATGCGCCTTCGGGAGGCAAGGAGCGGAACCCCGGAATGCGGTTCAGGTCAGCAATGAATTGCCGGCGGCGGGCTTCGAACTCCCGCACCATGCGCGGGGTGGCGCCCTGGGAGTCGCGCAGAGCCTCGATCGCCGCCCATTGCGCGAACTCGGCTACACAGGTGTAACTGTTCACCGCCAGCAGGTCGAGCGCGGGCACAAAGCGCTCCGGGGCTACTGTGTAACCCAAGCGCCAGCCGGTCATGGCAAAGCTCTTGGAAAACCCATCAATGATGAAGGTGCGCTCCGCCATGCCGGGATAGCTGAGCATGGATTTGTAGGCACCTGCGAACACAATGCGCGCATAAATTTCGTCGGAGAGCACGAATAAGTCGTGCTTGACCGCCAGTTCGGCCAGAGCGCGCTGGACTTCGTCCGTGTAAACCGTGCCCGTGGGATTGTTGGGCGAGCAGGTGATCAGAACTTTAGTGCGCGAGGTGATCTTGCGCGCCACTGCTTCAGGCTCGGGCTGCAGGCGGTTGCGCTCGGCCAATTCGTAGGGCACAGCCACGCCGCCGAAGCCGCGGGTAATCGAAGGGTAGCCGGGAAATCCGGGATCAGGATAGAGCACTTCGTCGCCGGGCTCCAGCAGCGCCATGAGCGCAAAGAAGAGTGCGACTTTGCAGCCGGGAGCCAGGACCACATTTTCCGCGTTGACCTGCAAGTTGCGGGTGCGTGCCAGGTAGGCGGCAATTTCCTGGCGCAACGCGGGCACGCCTTTCACCGGGCAGTAGCGGTCCTTGCCGGCGTCGAGGGCGTCTTTGGCGGCCTGCACCACTTCGCTGGGCGGATGAAAGTCGGGCTCGCCCAGTTCCAGGTGAATGATGGAATGGCCCTCAGCTTCCAGTTCCTTGGCACGGGCATAAACGGAGAGCGCGCCTTCGCCGCTCATCGCTGCCAGCCGCGAAGCCACTTGCCGCACGGTTATACCTTCCTCGCAACCGCCGCCGGAAGCGGAGTAGTGGGACTGCGGAGGGCGTCCACAAAACGGGGAAAAAAGACGAAAGCCGCCGCCGTGGCCGTCAATTCGATGATTTCCTGATCGCTGAAACTGCCCTTCAACTCGCTGTAAAACTCATCGTCCCATTCATGGGGCGAGCGGTAGAGCCGGTCGGCCGCGCGGAAGCCCAGTTTTTCCTTTTCCGTGTACGGCCCTTTATCGAAGTCCCGCAAGCCGTTTACCTGCGCCTCGCTGGCGCCCTTCTGCTTCGCCGAAGCAGTGTGGGCGGAAGTTCAATAATCGCAATCCTGCAGGATAGCGACCCGGGTGGCGACCAGTTCCTTGTACCAGCCGGAGAGCGCGCCATCACCCAGCAGCGGCTTCAAGAACCCGGCAATGCCCAGCGCCAGCGCCGGCGTGTGGGCCACGGTCTTGAACATGTTGGGAACTACGCCCCGCTGCTCCAGAAGGACGTCGTAGAGCTTTCCGACCTCCTCCGGAACCTGGTTGCGCTCCAGCATGGGGATGCGCGGGCGTGTGTTGCTCTTCATCAGAAGGCGTACCTCAGGGAGAACTGTATCAGACGCGGGGTGCCGGTGGTGTTGGTGATCTGGCCGAAGTTGGCGGGACTCTCCACGTCGGTAAAGGCCGGGCTGGCAAAGTTGGGGTGGTTGAACAGGTTGAAGAAATCGGCGGTGAAGCGCAGCGACTGGCGCTCGGTGAGGCGGAACATCTTGATGGCCGAGAAATCCCAGTTCTGCTGGAACGGTCCGCGATAGATGTTGCGCCCGAGATTGCCGAAATCGGTGGTGCAGAAATTGGAATCGGTCTGGCATTGCGCCGGGTAAAGCAGGGGCGCGGTGGTAAAAGCAGCCGGGTTCAGATAACCGTTAATGCGATTGAAGATGTCGCCGCTGCTCAAGCCCTGCGA
>DASVBI010000509.1:0-15934 GCA_036375915.1 Terriglobales bacterium
CTGCTGCTCCTGGCGCTGTGGTGCATCGTCGGATTTCCCCTCAAGCAGCGCATCCACGAACGGCGCGCCCTGGCAAAGCTTCCTCCTGCCTCCGCCGCCGCCCCCAACGTCCTGGTCATCGTGGTGGACACGCTGCGCGCCGACCATCTTTCTACCTACGGATACGCCCGGCCCACCAGCCCCCACCTGGCCCAACTGGCCTCCCAAGGCACGCTCTTCGAGAACGCCATTGCTCCTTCCTCCTGGACTTTGCCCGTGCACGCCTCTTTGCTCACCGGGCTTTATCCCGCCCAGCATCATGTGGAGAGCGACGGCTCCCTCCTGGGCTGGGATGTTCCCGTTCTAGGGGATGAGTTCATGGCCCGCGGCTACCGCACCGCAGCCTTTTCCGCCAACACCCTGCTGTTCTGCCGCCGCCGCGGCTTTGGCCGCGGATTTATCCATTTTGAAGATGACTTTCAGTCCTTTCCCAGCAGCTTCGCTCAAACCTTCTACGGCGACCTCATCAAGCACTTGCTCTTCCGCCTGGAACTGAAGCGCGACCTCTTCGGCCGGCGCAGCGCCCGGCAGATCAACCGCCATGCCCTGCGCTGGATTGACAGCGGCCATGGCCCCTTCTTCGTCTTTCTCAACTATCTCGACGTGCATGACCCCTACCGCCCCCCCGAACCCTATCTCCATCGCTACACCAGCATGAAGGACCCGGGCAGCCGGGCTTCCGAACACTGGGATTGGTTTGAGCATCTGACCCCGCAGCAGCGGCAGGGCACGGTGGATGCCTACGACGGCGCCATCAATTACGTGGACGACCATATCCAGCAGCTCATGGAACAACTGCAACGCCGCGGCCTGGCTGGCAACACCGTGGTGGTGGTCACCTCCGACCACGGCGAGAGCTTCGGCGAGCACGGGCTGATGACCCATGGCAACGCTCTCTACCGCGAACTCATCCACGTTCCTCTGATTTTCTGGGCTCCGGGAAGGATCCCGGCAGGCCGAAGAATTAATCTGCCCGTCAGCCTTACTTCCCTTCCCGCCACCCTGCTGGAGGAAGTGGGTGAGACCTCCCATCCCCATTTTCCTGAACCTTCACTGGCCCGCTTATGGAACGGCCAGGGAGCGCTGCCAGTAGTGCCCGATCCCATTTCTCAACTCGCGCAGTTGAATTGGAGTCCCACTTTCCCCGACTACTACGGCCCCATGGATTCCATCACCACTGCTCATTGGCACTACATCAGGGGAGGGAAGTTCGGCGACCAGCTGTTTCCCTGCTGCGCGGATGTATCGGAAGAACTCAACCTGGCCGGCACCGTAATTGGTCAGGAGCTCACCTCTCGCTTCCAGCGCGAACTGGCATTAAACGCGGCGGGCGCTGATCCGGGCTCGGCGAGCAACTCGCCGCAGGACGCCGGCTTTCACTCCACCTACCAACTCGGGTTTGAGCCTGCCCAGTTGACCCTCGCTGATTTCAATGACAACGGCGACACCGACATTATGGTGAGTGGCAGGAAGCAGGGTGACTTCGCTCTGCTTCTGGGGGACGGCAAAGGCGGATTTCGCCAGGCCTCGCAAACTGTCCGCATCCTCCGCGAATTCATCGCACGCAGCATCGCGGGCGCAAAGCTCAAACCCGCACAATGCCGCGCCGGCGGTCAGCTATCCTGTGCCCTGGCACTCGCCGCCACCGCCACTTCCGCCGCCGTTCCCGTGCGCGCCCGGTTAACCGATGTGAATGGCGATGGCGTTGCCGATGTGCTGCTCGGCCAGACCGAAGCTCACAACTCCTCCTGGCTTAGAGCCGGCGTCCAGGGCAGGTTTTATCTGGTGAAAACCGGCGGCCATGCGGTCAAAGGCGCCACCCCGAATCCGGTCAATCTCACCTCCGGCGACATTGACGGCAATGGCCTGCAGGACCTGGCTTTTGCCGACCAGAAGCACAATTCCATCGTCTTCCTCGTGGCCATTCACCCCGGAGTATTCACTCAGGCTACTTTGCCGCTCGCCCAAACCCCTGCCGACATCGGATTGGCGGACCTCAACCATAATGGCAAGGCTGATCTGGTGTTCATCAACCGGGGCGCCAAGTCGGTCACCATCTTGCTCAATTTGTGAACTTCTCGCTTCCGCCCCTGGCCTGCTCCATGCCTTGCTGAGCTGTATGTTCTTCTCCACTTGTGCTTTCCGTTATATAAATAGCAAGAGCAGCAGCTTTAAATCCGGAATACATAAACAAGGAGCACTACATCATGAGCGCACCCAGCAGGAGAAGCGAACTGCGCCGCCGCCGCGCGCGCAAGGAAAAGGTGAGTTTGCTGCACAAACGCTACTCAACGGCAACCTCGGAATCGGATCGCAGCCGCATTTTGGGAAAGCTGAAGAAGGTCGCCCCCACCATCGCCGCCGACCAGTTCACCAAGGCTGCGGCCAACAGGTAAAGGTGGGCGATTGGTGGGTGGCCCACTCAAGCCCGCCTTTGGCTTCTGTGCCGTTCCACAAGCCAACAGACAAGACTCTTTCGGCAGGCGGCCCACCCTGCCTTTGTAGCGCGCAGTATCCCACAAATGAAACGGGGTGCCCCACCCTTCGCGGTTTTTGCAAAGGGGGGTAAGTGGGTGCCCCACATTTGCCCGCATACGCCGGCGCTCGTGCCATCACGAACTGACGCGGGCAAATGTGGGGAAGTTCCCGGCCTTCAATTTGATTTCACGGACATCCCCCACATTTGGTCGCCACAGATTTGTGGCGGAAGCCAGCGGTGGTGGAGGGCGGCCAAAATGTGGGGCACCAACCCGTCCAATCTTGCCTTCACCTTTTCTTAACCGGCGGCATGTCGTGCGGGTTCCAGGTCACGTTGGCCTGAAACAGCGAATCGGGCAGGTTCTGGTTATAGGAGGCGTCGCTGATGAACCGCTGGTTGGTCATGTCGCCGTTGTGGTACCGGGTAATGGTCAGCGGCGTAGCGATTCCCTGGATTACCTTGTAGTTCCCGTAAATCTCCACTTCTTCATTGCGGTAGCGGTCCGCGTCCCGCCAAGTGAACGACTTCTTGATGGGCAGGTGGGAGTTATAGTCCATGTCAATGGTCACCGCCTCATTCTGCGCGTTCATGATGGTCACTTGCTCTGCCTGCTGTTGCGCCGCTACCACCTGGCCGTCGTAAAAAAGAGCCACGCCGGGCTGGTTCAGCCATTGCCGCAGCACCCACGGAAGTGAGTATTTGCGGCGCCGCAGATAATCCTCCATCGCCTTGTGGTCCTGGGGAGCGGTGCCGCGGAACGTGACCTCGTATCCCTGTTCGCCGTTGTAGATGATGATCCAGTCGCGCTTCTTCGTCAGCTCGATGCGCTCTTTGTCCGGATACTCCCAGAATAGCCAGAACTGCGCCGTCCCCGTGGGCTGGTCGTGGTAGATGCTCCAGGTGCGGCCCTGCTCGCGCATGTCCCGCATATTGAGCCAGGCCTGCCCGCCCAGCGCCTGAATCATCTGGTTGAGCAGCCCCCTGGCCTTCTGCGCGTTCTCGTCCTGGGGCGCGCCCTGCGCCAGCCCGCCCTGGTTCTGTCCCGCGGCCGTCGCCGCCTGTGCCGGCGGCGCTGCCTGCGCGAGACTCGCCAGGTTGAGAAGAAGAATTGCCAGCAATGTTCTCATCAACTGCTTATGGCCTTTCCAGTTCGGGACTCGTGGTAACTTACAGCCGGCTTGCCGCCTTGCGCGCCATTTCCAGCTACTAGCTACTAGCTACCAACTACCTCCCCCTCCTTCTAGCCTATCAGCACCGCACCCCCGTTGACATTGAACACCTCTCCCGTAATGAACCCGGCATGCTCGCTGCACAGGAATAGGATGGGAGCGGCGATCTCCTCCGGCCGGCCTACCCGCCCCAGGGGGATGGCCGAAAAAATCGCCTCCCGGCTCACCGGGTCCCGTAACGCCGGAATAGACATATCGGTCTCCACCCAGCCCGGAGCCACGCAGTTTACGTAGATGAGTGAAGCCGCCAGTTCAGTGGATAACCCCTTCACCATGCTGATCAGCGCGCCTTTGGCGGCGGCGTAGTCGCAGTGAAAGGCTTCGCCGCGTTGCCCGGCCGTAGAACTGACCAGAACGATGCTGCCGGCCGCGGCGTGCAGCTTGGGCTGCTTCTTCATCTGCGCCACCGCGTGCTTGACCAGCCCAAAAACGCTGTCCAGGTCAATTGCCAGGGTGCTCCGCCACTGCTGCTCGCTCATGGTCTCCACCGGCACCGTGTCGGGCACCCAAACCCCATGGTTGGCTACCAGAATGTCCAACCGCCCGAAGCGTCCCACAGTAGCCGCCACCAGTTCCGCGGCCGGAGCGGCCCCGTCCAGATTGCAGGCTACCGCCAGGCAGTTCTCCGGCCCACATTCCCGGACTATGTTTTCGGCCTCTTTCTGAGCGCTTTTGTAGCTAAAAACCACCTTCGCGCCCGCCAAAATAAATAGTCTTACCGTGCTCGCGCCGATTCCACGTGATCCGCCGGTAATCAACGCCACCCGGCCTTCCAATGAGAGCGATATGCCTGTCATAACAACAACTTAACATCGAAAATGGGCGCCCGATCGGGCAAAAACCAGAATCCCCCAGGAAGACCTAAAAACGGCCCATTTACCCCCTTTTTGCCCTATTTTTCGCCCTGTGAAGAACTTGATTCCTGCTCCCCGGTGGCCACGCACTGTGGCTCTTTTACCACAGACAAGGCCGCAACCATGGCGGTAATCTACTCATCAAAAGACACTTGCCCCAGGAACAAACAATTCGACGGCCCGTGGAGTGCCGCGGCGTGGGCCTGCACAGTGGGGCCCCGGTCACGCTCCGCCTCCTTCCCGCTTCTGCAGGGAGTGGGATAGTGTTCCGGCGCACCGACCTGGATGGGTTCAGCGTGGAGGCCAGCAGCCGCAACGTGGCGCGGGTCAGCTACGCTACCAGCCTGATGAAGAAAGGGGTGCTCATATCCACTACCGAGCACCTGCTTTCCGCCTTCATCGGGATGGGAATTGACAACGCCATCGTGGAACTGGACAACCTGGAGTTGCCTATCCTGGATGGGAGCGCGCGGCCCTTTGTGGAGATGATCGAGGAGGCGGGCATCCGCCAGCAGCGTCGCCCGCGCACCTACCTGCGGATTCGCAGGAAACTGGAATTGCGCGAGGGAGACAAGTTCATCGCCGTCTATCCCGGCAACGCCTATTCCGTTTCCTACAGCATCAACTTCCCCCACCCGCTGGTGGGCCGCGAGGTCTTTCAGCTGGAGCTATCGGACGGACAGTATGTGCGCGAAATAGCCCCGGCGCGCACCTTTGGCTCGCGGCAGGAAGAGGAAGCGATGCGCAACCAGGGACTGATTCGGGGAGCGTCGCTGGAAAACTGCATCGTGCTCACCCGGGAGGGCATAGAGAACCCGCCCTTGCGCTTTGCTGACGAGTTTGTGCGCCACAAGGTGCTGGACCTGATCGGCGACCTCGCCCTGCTGGGCAAGCAGATCCTGGGCTCGGTGGCTGCCGACCGCGCCGGGCACGCCATGCACACGGCCCTGGTCTCCCGCCTGCTGAAGGACCCGACGCTGTGGGAAGAGACTACGCGCGAGGACGAAGGCACACACTCCGCCTCCGAAGGTACAGCCTCCAGCATCTTTACTGCGACCGCAGACTGAAAAGCACTCACCACAGAGGACGCAGAGAACACCGAGAATTTGTAATTTAATAATTTCTAATTTGTAATTTAGCCCGAAAGTGCGGGTTGCTCGCTACAGATGTCCAGCCCTTGCAGAACACTAAAATGCACCGCTCCCGGCAAATTGCGAATCACAATTTGCAGAATTACAAATCCTCTGTGCCTTGTGTGGTGAAGCTTTCGCGGGCTAGCTGCGAACGGAGGCGTGCAAGCCGGGCTCGCGCTGCTCCATTTTCTGCAGGAGCCAATTCTCCAACTGCTCACGGGCATTTGCGGTCAGCTCCAGAAAACGGATGCCGCCCCTGCCAGACGCATCGCTCCACGCCAGTTCGGCTTTGGGCGAAAGCGTGATGTCGGTGCCGGGCAAAGCGAACTGCACGCGCACCACTTCGCCAGGCAAGGCGGTGGCGGCCTGGATCGCCATGCCGCCTTCGCTCAGATTGCAGGCCGTGACTTTCATCTCCTGGGAGCGACCACACGTGAGGGTGACCGAGATCTCCACCGGCAGGCGGAAGTAGCGCCGACGCTCGCGGTGCATCAGGCCGTAAGCGGCATGGAAAGAGCGCAGGGCATTGGTAATGGTGATGGGTTTCTGCAGCACGAAGCCGGCGCCCATCTGGAAAACGGTGCGCACGTCGGTGACTCCGTTGAGGATGGCGAAGGTGACGCTGGTCTTGTTGCTGCGCTCCTTGCGCACCTGCTGCAGCACGCTAATGCCGCCGTGCAGGTCGTCGCAATCAATGATGATGGCGTCGAACTTTTTGGCTGCGAGTATCTCGCTGGCCGCTTCCACTCCGGTACACACTTCCACGGTGACATCCAGTTTGCCTAGAGCGGCGCGGAGAACGCGGAGGGTATCGGGGTCACGGGAAACGAGGAGCGCCTCCAGGGTCATAGAGCGATCTTAGAGAGGCGGCAGGAAGAGAGAAAGTGACGAAGGTCGGGGTCCGCCGACCTCCCATTGGAGGTTACTGCGGCGCAACCGGCTTGAACTGGCAGGCAAAAGTTTGCAACGATGCTGGCATGCGCAAGCTGGTTTATCTCTCGCTGGGCTCCAACCTGGGGGACCGGGAGGGCAATTTGCGAGCGGCTATCGAGCGCCTGGCGACGCTGGGCGAGGTGGTGGCGGTTTCGTCATTCTATGAAACCGAACCGGTGGAGTTCGCGCGCCAGCCCTGGTTTTTGAACTGCGCCGTCGCCATGCAGACGGAAAAGATGCCCAAACAATTCCTCACCGCCGTGCAGGGCATCGAAAAGGCGATGGGGAGACAGCGCACCCAGCCCAAGGGGCCGCGGGTGATTGACCTGGATATTCTGCTCTTCGGCAACTCCATTGTGGACACGGGCGGGCTGACCATACCGCATCCCGCGCTGCACCAGCGGCGTTTTGTGCTGGAACCGCTGGCCGAGATCGCGCCCGAGCAGCGGCATCCGGTGTTCAAGCGCAGCATCCGCGACTTGCGCGACGCCTTACCCGCGGGTCCGCCGGCGGTGCGGAAACTTCCTATCCATTAATTGGTTGCAGCGACAAGACACGCAAGCTCCTTCGCTTCGCTCAGGATTTCGGCAGGCGGCTCAGACGCCGCCTGAGCGCCTCAACTTCGCCGCGGATTCACGCGGATGAACGCGGAGGCTAAGAAAATGCATAGTCCTTCGCTCGCGCTCGCCCCGCATTCCGCCCGGCTCGAACTCTCTCAGCATGACCAGATCACTCTTACAATTTGTCATCCCGAGCGAGCCCGCCTGATCCCGCTTTACGGGAGAAGAAGGGCGAACCGAGAGCCTGCCCTGAGCTTGCGGAAGGGGGGCCTTGTGTCTTGTCACCGAAATTCCCTGGCGCGTCATGGGCAGTGCGAGCGAACGCGAGGTCTTTCGACTCGGCGCGGGACTGCCACCCCAGCAAGCCAGAGGCGGGCTTGCCGGGGGCCCCGGATTGGTTCGCCCGCGCCTCGCTCAAGATGACAGGGGGAGGCGGTTGCGGTTCTCGGAAGGCAGGGTTCCGTTCCCCCCCAAACGGACCGGGGGGCAACTCGCGCTTGAGGTTAGCGGCATAGCTCTGATCTTGAGGCAGCTTTGTCCGGTTTCGAACACTGGAATTCGGAAGCGGACACCAACCAGCTCTACCGGGAAGGCTAACTATATTTATTTTCAGCTTCTTAGCTGGGGCAATCCAGTTGCTCAAAGAGTCCCCACAGGAGTGTCCGCCATGCTGGAGCAGATTGCGTCTTTCCTGCGAGAGCTGAGAGTTGCCGCCCGGTCCCTGTCCCGGGAAAAAGGGCTGACCGCCTCGGTAGTACTGACGCTGGCCCTGGGAATTGGGGCCAACGCGGTGATGTTCAGCCTGGTCCGGGGTGTGCTGCTGCGCCCCCTGGTCAATCGCGACGAGAACCGGCTCATCTTCATCCGACAGAGCGCTCCCGGCTCCGGCAACATCAACGCCACCTTCTCTGTGCCGGAAATCAAGGACTTGCGCGCCCGGGTGAAAACGCTGAGCTCGTTCGGCGAATTCTCCACCATCGGCTTCACGATGGTCGGGCTGGGAGAGCCACGCACGGTCAAAGCCGGGGTGGTTGACGGAAACTATTTCCAGGTGGTGGGCCTGCGGCCGGTGCTGGGGCGGCTGCTGGATGGGCACGATGACGGTCCGAACGCCGCCGGCGCGGTAGTTTTGACTTACCGCTTCTGGTCCACGGTGCTGAAGGGCGATCCCACGGTGATCGGAAAAACCCTCCGGCTGGATTCGTTTCTGGGTTCGCGCAGCGCCACGGTGGTAGGCGTTCTGGAGCCATGCCTGCCCTATCCCGACGACACGGAAATAGTCGCCAATGTCGTGACCAGCCCCCATCATGTTTCGGCGGAGATGGTAACCAGCCGAATTCACCGCATGACCGATCTGTTCGCGAGGCTGGCGCCGGGCGTGACCCTGCCCATGGCGCGGGCGGAGCTGCGTTCGGTATATGGTGGCATGGTGCGGGAGCACCCAGACGCCTATCCCGCCAAAGCGGACTTCCACATTGACGCGCTTCTGCTGCGCGACCAACTCACGTCGGGAGCGCGGACCATCCTGCTGGTGCTGATGGCCACCTCGATACTGGTATTCATCATCGCCTGCTCCAACGTGGCCAACCTGATTCTGGCGCGGACGGTGCGCCGGCAAGCCGAACTGAGCGTGCGGGCGGCGCTGGGCGCCAGCACCGGGGCGTTGCGCCGCACGCTGCTGAGCGAGAGCCTGCTGCTGTGTGTGGCGGGAGCGGGGCTGGGACTGCTGATTGCCAGCCCGATGGTGGCGGTTCTAGCGCGTTACATGTCGCGATACTCGCTGCGAGCGCTCGACCTGCATATTGATGCGAGCATGCTGTGGGTGGGAGCGGGACTGGCGGTGGTGGCCGCGGGGCTGCTGGCATATGTTCCCCGCCTGCCTTCGGCGGGAGGCTCACAGGGATTGGGGCTGGCCAGCGGCAGCACCCGTTTCACGGGCGGAGCGAATCGCAAATTGAGGGTCTTCGCAATCATTCAGATTGCCGCCTCGTTCGTGCTGATCGCCTCGGCGGGCGCGACCGTGAAGACACTGCTTTCGCTGCAGGCGGCGCGCGCGGATTTCGACACTCATCATGTGCTGGCAATGGACGTTCCCGTGATGCACCTGGGAAGGACGCCGGCGCAGACGGTGGAGTTCTACAAGGAAGCGGCGCGGCGAATCCGCGAACTCCCCGGGGTTCAGAACGTCTCCATTGGCACGGTGGTTCCGTGGCGCGACAACGGGAACTTCTCGCTGCAATTTGGGGTGGACGGGCGCGTGCCCGCGCCCAGCGAGGAGCACCCGCAGGCCACGCTGCGGGTGGTCACGCCGGGATTCTTCGCGACCCTGGGCCTGCCGGTTCTGGAAGGACGCGATTTCACGGATGCCGATCGCGACGGCAGCGAGCGGGTGGCCATTATCAGCCAGAGCTTCGCGCAAAAAATATTCAAGGGTGACGCGCTGAATCATCATGTGATGTGGACCGACCCCATCCTGAAAGCTGTTCCCCTGCTGAGCGGCGAGCCGCTGCGCATAATCGGCGTGGTGCCGGACATAGACGACAGCAACCTCGTACCCCGGCCGACCATGACCCTATACCGTCCCTTTGATCAGGAGGCAGTCGTGGGAGGAGGACGCATGTTCGTGCACGTGCGCTCGAATCCCTATGGCCTGGTCACTCCCATCACCCGCATTCTGCGGACGATGTCGGCTGACCAACCGGTGGAAAACGCAGCCACACTGGAAGACGTGCGGACGGAAGTACTTTCGTCCGACCGGCTCAATGTGATGGTGTTTGGAGCGTTCGCGGCGGTGGCGCTGCTGATTGCGGTGGTGGGAGTAGCCGGCGTGCTGGCCTTCTCAGTGAGCGCGCGCACGCGGGAGTTCGGCATACGGCTGGCGGTTGGCTCCCAGCCACGGCAGCTGCTGATGCGAGTGCTCACCGAAGGCGCGGCCATGTCCACGGCCGGGCTGGCCGTGGGATTTGCCTGCGGGTTGGGGCTGGCGCGACTGGCGGGCAGCCTGCTGACGGACATGAAAACGCCGGGAGCGCTGCCGGTGGCGGGCGCGGCCATTGTGCTGCTGCTGGCGGCGGTAATTGCGTCGGTGATACCCGCAGCACGAGCCGCTCGAATTAATGTGATTCAGGCGCTGCGCACGGAGTGAGTGGCAGCAATCCGCCAGGGGGAGCCTCTTCGCCACGGATGAACGCCGATAAACACGAATTTCGTGCACGTTGGGCGTGAGGTCCCTACCTTAGCGCCGCGTTCGCGGGCGGGGGCGCCCGCGCCACAAAAGAGGGATTCTCCCTGGGACGGAAATTCCATCCGCGATGATCCGCGTTTATCCGCAGGGGCGAAGTTGATGAACTGAGTGCGGAAGGAAAACACAAGGTCCCCTTCGGCAGGCTCAGGGCAGGCTTTCGACTCGCGCTGGTCTCTCCCGCAAAGCGGGATCAACTCGCGCTCGCTCAGGATGACATTCAGAAAGGTGTTAGCTGACGGCTGAGAGCTGACGGCTGACAGCGCCTGGGGCATAGCGCCTAGGGCATGATGATGCGGCTGGGAGCGTTCTCCGGGGTTTCGATGAGGGATTCCTTCTCCGGAAATTGCGCGAACAGCGAATCAATCAGAGCACGCGACCTGGGCCGGCCGGAGGTGCGGGCGTGGGCCATGCGCACCAGGAACACCAGGGCGCGCAGCACGTCGGAATCGCGCAGGCTGCTAAAGCCGCGGTGCTTCTGCTCGATCTCGCGGTACTCCTTGAGGGTCTTCTCCACCTCGGCCAGGATGGCCTGCTGTCCCAGTCCGCCGGGCGAAACCTGGTAGTGCAGGCCGGAGTTGGCCAGGGTTTCGTAGGTTCTGACCGCGGCGGAGAGGGCGGCAATCAGGTCCTGGTCTTTCAGGCTGTGGTCGGCGCGGGCGCTCTTGGCGAGAGCGAAACTCAGACCCACCAGCAGGTGCTCGTTTTCATAGACGAATTGCCTGGGAACCTCGACCTGGGGAAAGAGCGCGGCGGGGTCAAGTTCCTCAGCTGTGCGCGGCTTTTCGTGTTCGCGCGCCTGCTGCAGGTAAACGCAATCGCTGGAACAATCAACAGTAACTTCGCGGGCTTCGCCGCAGCACTGGGCGCAAATGCGGTCGTGCAGCGCGGGGCAAAAGCGCTTCTCTTTCCGGGTCTCACAGAGGACGCAACTCACGAATATCCTTCTCCCGCATTCATTATTACATCCCGGTAGGTTTTGCCGCGAAGGCGGCGAAGGCGGGTAGGTGTCCCTTCGCCAGCCGCCAACCATGCGCCCATTTGGCCCCTACCGGCCGCAAACCCCCATTTTTAGTGCAAAATCGGACACCTGAACTGAAAAAACCGCATAAAAGGCGGCTCTGGCGCTTCTTTTCCACAGGAGCGCTGGTATAGGATAGCCCCTAACGAGCAATCGTGCGTTCAATTCAAAGGAGGGAATCATGGCTGCAGGCATGACCAAAACCCAATTGGTGCGTCACCTGGCCGAGAAGCTGGAAACCAACAACAAGACCGCGGCGGCGTTTCTTCAGACGCTGACCGACACCGCGATCAAAGAGGCCAAGAAAAATGGCATGTTTGTGCTGCCCGGACTGGGCCGCCTGAAGAAGGTCAACCGCAAGGCGCGCATGGGCCGCAACCCGCAGACCGGCGAGCCTATCAAGATTCCTGCCAAGACCACGGCAAAGTTCTACCTGGCCAAGGCAGTGAAGGACTCAATCGCGCCCAAGAAGTAGCTGAAAGTTTGCTGGGAAGGGCCGGCCGAAGTGGCCGGCCTTTTGTTTTGCGCCTTGGCCTCGAGGCGCTGCGCGCGAGATTCTTCAGGGCTGAAGCCCCTCAGAATGACGCCTTGCTTCGCAAGGCGCACGCGAGCGAGGGCGCCCGCACCACAAGAGTGCACTAGTGCATTCAACTACGGCTACCAACTACCAGTTGCCTTTTTTAATTACACAATTGCCCGATTACACAATTACTCAATCTTCTTCACCACTTCCCCGCCTTTCATCACGAATTTAACGCGCTCCAGCGTAGTCACATCGTGGAGCGGGTCGCCTTCCACGGCGATCAGGTCGGCGTAGTGGCCGGGTTCGAGGCTGCCTACGCGATCGGACCAGCCCAGCAGGTCGGCGGCATTGATGGTGGCCGCCTGGATAGCCTGCAGCGGGGTGAGGCCCAGCTTCACCATGACCGCAAACTCGTGGGCGTTGAGGCCGTGAGGATAGACGGCAGCGTCGGTGCCGAAGGCCACCTTCACGCCGCTGGCGAAGGCGTGGGCGAGATGCTCGCGGGCCGCGGGCATCACCTCTTTGGCTTTGACCAGGAGGAAGTCGGGCACGTGCAGCTGCTCGGCATTCTCGAGGAACCAGTCTCCGAGGTAGAGGGTGGGCACCAGGTAGGTGCCGTGCTGCTTCATGGCAGTGATGCCGGCATCGTCAATATAAGAGCCGTGCTCGATGGAATCCACGCCCGCCTCGCTGGCCCACAGGATGCCCTGGGCGCCATGGGCGTGGGCGGCGACTTTGCGGCCGAGGCGGTGGGCATCGGCCACGATGGCCTTCATTTCTTCCAGGGTATACTGCGCGGCCTGCGGGTTATCGCCCTTGGAGAGCACGCCGCCGGTGGCGCACACCTTCACCAAGTCGGCGCCGTACTTGATGACCTCGCGCACCTTGTGCTGCACGGCCTCTACGCCGTCGGCCACGCCATCGCTCTGGTGGTGGTAGTCATAAGGCAGGAGGTTGTTGTCGCAGTGGCCGCCGGTGATGCTCAAGGCCGGGCCGCTGACCAGCATGCGCGGGCCGGGCACGTCGCCGGCATTGATGGCATCGCGCAGGGCCACGTCGGCGTATCCGGCCGCGCCCACATTGCGCACGGTGGTGAAGCCGGCCTCCAGGGTGACGCGGGCATTGCGGGCGCCCAGCAGCGCCGAGCGCGGCACGGAGACGCCCAGCGAGGAGTAGCCGAAGTGGTAGGGATCCATGGTCAGGTGAGTGTGGGCGTCAATCAGGCCGGGCATGACCGTGAGATTGGGCAGTTCGATGCGAGTGGCGCCGGGAGGCACGTTGGCCTGGGCGGCGGGAGTAATGCTGACGATGCGCTCGTTCTCTATGACGATGATCTGGTCGGTGAGGGTGCGTCCGCTTCTGACGTGCAACAGGCGGGCGGCATGCACCGCCACCGGCCGGGCATTCGGAACAGCAGGCTGGGCTTGCGCCCCCGCCCAAGCAGCCGACAGCAACACAGCGGCCACCACCGATAAATGGGGCTTGAGTTTGTTCATTATCGCCTCTCGAGAAAGTTTGATTTCAGCCGCTGCCGCCGGTGGAGCACGGCATCCAAACCCCAGGTTCGCCCCGCTTTCGCAGTGAAGAAGATCAGAAAAAGAAAGAGCAGGGGCAAATGGTCGAGTTCGTTGCCGAAGTAGCGCCAGGTGGGCACATTGCGGCCCGGCTCCCACCAGGTAGCCAGCGTGAGATTGAGCATGTGCAGCGCACCGAGCACCGAGGCGGCGCGCACCCCGAGGCCGAGCACGAGGGCGATGCCGATGAAGGACTCCACCGCGCCCACGGCGTAGCCGAAGAAAACGTGATGGGGCAGCACGACTTTCTGCAGAAAGGCGGCGTAGAAGCTGACCGCACCCTGGGAGATGAATTCCTTCAGCCATTGCTGGGGAAAACTGGTGCGGGCAAAGACTGAGTCAGCCAGCTTGTACTCGCCAAAGAAGAGGAAGAACACGCCGGTGGCGATGCGGACGGCAGCGAGGGTTTTGGCGGGAGAGTTGTTATGCATGAATCAGCAGTTGGCGTTCAGCCGCTTCCCGGCATGGCGCGGCAATTCGCGGGCGAGGGCGCCCGCGCCACAAAGTCGCATTTTAATCGCCGCCGATGCCGTCGCTGGCGGTGTACTGCTCCAAAGCGTCAAGTTCGCGGGTAAGGTCGTCCACCCGCCATTGCAGCAGGTGGCGGATGGAGAGCATGCCCAGGAGTTTGCCCTGGTCGTCCACGATGGGCAGGTGGCGGTAGTGCTGCTCGACCATGGTAGCCAGGGCCTCACCGGCGCCGGTATCGAGGGTCGCCATCTCCACGGGAGTGGTCATAACCTCGCGCACGGGAATGTTGGCGGGAGGGCGCCCACTAAGGGCGACCTTCTGCAGAACGTCGCGCTCGGTGAAAATCCCGGCCACGCGCCGTTCCCCATCCACCACCGAGACCGCACCCACGTGCAGCTCCAGCATCATGCGGATAGCATCAGCAACGCTGGCATCCAGGGGCACCGCCGAGATCTCGCGATCGCACAGTTCCAGGACGTTCATAGGTCCTCCTCGTCCCGCGCCATTGAACCGCAGCATTATCGTCGGAAGCTGGGGATAGTCAAGGCCGAAAAACAGCCTGCCGAAGCCGGGAGCTGAGCGCTTACTTCAACTCATTCTTATACACCTGGCCGCCCTTCATGACGAACGCGACATGCTCCAACTGATTGATGTCATGCAGGGGATCGCCGGAAACGGCGATGATATCGGCGTAGGAACCGGGGGCGATCACCCCGATCTGGCCCTGCATATCGAGCAGTTCGGCGGCGCGAGTGGTGGCGCTGCGAATGGCCTCCAGGGGCGGCATGCCGAACTCGACCATGCGGGAGAACTCCTGGGCGATGGGTTCGCTCCACTTGATGCCACCCATGTCGGTGCCGAAAGCAATCTTCAGGCCGGCGTTCCTGGCGTTCTTGAAGGAGACCTCATGGTCGGAGGCGCGCTTGCGGTCGCGCTGCCCGTCGGGTGTGTTGGCCGGAGCCCAGTCCGTGTAATAGACGCTGAGGGTGGGCACATACCAGGTGCCCTGGCGCTTCATCTGGGCGATGGCGGCATCATCCAGCTCAAGGCCGTGCTCGATGGAATCGCATCCCCCGTCCAAGGCGCGGTGCAGGCCGGTTCCGCCATAGGCGTGGCAGGCCACCTTCTTCTGCCAGCCGTGGGTTTCATCCACGATGGCCTTCAGTTCTTCGACCGTCAGCGTGGGCTGGGAAACCAGGTTGCCCTGCTTGTCCACCCAGGAGCGGTGGGTCATGTAGACCTTGATCCAGTCGGCGCCGTGGTCGAGTTGCTCGCGGGCGACCTTGCGCGCCTCCACCGGGCCGTCTATGACCTGCACGCCTTTGGGCATGGAGAGTTCGGGGGCATAGCCTTCCAGGGGATAGCCGCCGGTGGTGGAAATGGCGCGGGTAGCCACGAGGAGGCGGGGCCCAGGGATGTAGCCCTCATTGATGGCCTGCTTGATGCCTACGTCAAGGTAGCCGGCGCCCTCGGTCTCCATGTCGCGCAGGGTGGTGAAACCTTCCTCTAGGGCGCGGCGCACGGCCACCGTGCCACGGGCGGCGCGGAAGCCCAGGGGATATTTCAGAATGTTAACGTCGTAGCCGCCTTCGGCTGGGTCCTCACCCTGCAGCAGGATGTGGGTGTGGCAGTCGGCGAGGCCGGGAAGCACGGTGGCGTGGGACAGGTCAATGACATTGGCTCCCGGCGGGATCCGGCTGCCGGACGCGCCCACACTCTCCACCTTGTCGCCGCGAATGACGATGACCTGGTTGTGCAGGGGCGACTCGGCGCGCGGGTCAATCAAAGTGCCGGCGCGGATGACCGTCACCTGGGCCGGATTGACCGGCGGCGCCAGCTTCTGGCCGAGGGCGGCGCCTGCCAGGCTGAAGCAAACT
>DASVBI010000694.1:0-4074 GCA_036375915.1 Terriglobales bacterium
GGTTTGCTGAAGTTGGCATCCCGGCAGCGGAGCTCGCCGCGAACCATTTCCATCTGCGCGTGCTGGCAGCCCAGGCTCAGAATGGTGGCGCCGGCCACATTGGGATGGTGAAGATAGCCCGCGATCAGCCCACAAAGGTTCCGCGAGTCCTCGTGCGTGCCTCCGCATCCTCCTTCGTGCAGCAGGAACTTGATGCCATCGAGGTTCTCAAAAACACGCGCCTGCGCCGGCCTGGTCGTGGCAGGGCGCGGGCTGCTGCGCCTGATCTCCTCCAGCTTGCGCTCTCGGTAGAGCTGGGCAAACTCAGCAACCTGGTCGCGATAGACGCGCGGGGAGGCGTAGCCGAGCGCGTCCTCGAATGCGCTCTTCAGAACGCTGATATTGCGGTTTTCGCAAAAGACAAGGGGCACAACCAGCCAGTAGTTCCGCGTTCCCGCCTGGCCATCGGCGCGGCGGTACCCCAGAAACGTGCGGTCGCGCCAGCGCGAGACATCGGGCGCATGCCACTGGTATGTGTGTTCCTGTTCGTGAAAAGCTGCGGCTGCGTGCTGCAGGTTTCGCGTGGTCACCAACTCGCCGCAGCGGATGGGCTGGAGGGCCCTACCCACCACCACGCCATACATCACCACTTCGTCTCCGGGCGCGAAATCGCGCAGCGCGAACTTGTGCTTGGCGGGCACGCTGCGCACAAGCGGGTAAATGACGCCGCCGAATTCGACCCGTTCGCCAGCGGGTAACTCCGCCAGAGCGACAAGAACGTTATCGCGCGCGTCCAACTGTAATACCCGGGCTCGGGTTTCCCCTGCAGGCACGTTTCCCCCTTTTTCTGGGTCGCAATATTATGCGATAAAAGCCGCTTGCGTTATAGGTTGTGCGCCCGCGGACCGCGAGCGGGATGAGCGTCGCCCCCACACAGCTATCGCGATTTCCTGCGCCAGAAGTTGAGCGAAAAGACGCGGCCACGGTGTGGTTGAGCAGATACCGTTCGCCGCGTGCCGTCGCCACTCTTGTGCGTACTCAGGAAGGGGAGGAGGTTTTGGGAGCCCGGCAAGCCGCGGCGTAGGTCTCCAGCACGGCCCGAACGTGGTGGTGGATCAGGGCGCTGGGTTCCGGCTGCAAACTGCGGCAGCGGACGGCCTCACATTCCGCGGGCAGGTACTGACTCAAGAGGCCCAGCGGTAGCCTGCACCCGGCCAGGTTCTTCAGCAACTGCTCCAGTTCCTGTTGTACAGCGGGGGCCTGCCAGTAATAGCGGCAGCGGTCGCTAAGGCTGAAGGCACGCGCTAGACGGAGATCGGTGGCGTCGCCACGATAGTAGGGTTGCCAATAAGCGGGATGGCGTAGCATGGCCGCATCCAACTCTTCGCGCACGCGGGAGAGGCGGGTGGCTGGCCGATCGGCAAACAGTTCGCGCTCCATAGCGGCTAATGCGAACACCGCCTCGCGAAAGGCGAAAGTAAGCGCCGGTCCAACCTTCAGGATGGCGAAATGGTCCTTCACCATGGCCGCCAACGCGCTCGGACGCTGGTAGTCCGTGGAATGCGCCTCGTACACCAGCGTGGGGCGCCTGGGCAGCGCGGCAGACAGGGCACGGGCTTTCCCGGGATCATAGTCCCATACCAGGTTGTCACCGAACTCCACTCCCGGTTGCACTACCAGACCGATAACGCGCTCCCATGCCGCCGCCAACTTGTGCTTGGAAAAGGCGCCGGCAAAAAGGTCAAGCGTATTCTCAACCTCCGCGGCGGTAGTCAGAGTGGGAGGCTCGCCGGGACCCACCTCTCCGCCAGGAACCGGCACTTCCGTGCCGATCACATACAAAGGGGGCGGTGATCCGACTGGCAGTTGCCCAGCCGCCTGTTCGGCGGCACAACACAGCAGCGCAGCCCGTTCCGCGATGAGCTCTGGTCCTAGCGGAATCGGGTCGCCCCCGCACGGCATGCTCGCGTCCAGGTGAATCTTGTGGTAACCGGCGGAAACGCATTGCCGCGCCAATTCGCAGCCCTTCTCCAGGGCGCTGGCCGCCGGTTCGCTTCGCCAGGGATAGGGCCCCAGATGATCTCCGCCCAGCAGTATCCGTTCGAGTGGCAGCCCTGCCTGTTGCGCTGCAGCGCGGACACTTTGCGCGAACTGGCGCGGGGTCTGGCCGCTGTATCCGCCCAACTGGTTGACCTGGCTGGAAGTGGACTCAAGGTGCAGCAGGGAACCATCCTCGACGGATTTCCCAATGGCGGCCTCCAAAACCCAAGGATGGGATGAACAGACCGCGTATGTCCCTACGGGGTTCCCGCCTCGATTGCGCTCGACGATGCTCTTGAACTGGGAGACGCTAAAGGGTTCCGGCATGATTTGTTTTGCTGCTCTTATGCTGGGCCATCGCCCATTCTTTCAGCTACATTTTGCCACGTTGCGGGATGCGCCCCGACGTTCCCCCTCAACCTGCATCAGCCCCCTGGTTATCTCCCTGCGCCATGCCGAGTTCTCCCAAAACGGGACGCCTGTCTAAATATCGGTCCACTAGACCAATGGGCGCGAACAGGAAAAGAGTGCCATTCAACCGCAAATGTAAAAACATTTCTTGACTCCCGAATCCGTACGATGGTATAGCAGCCAGACCAGTTGTTGAAAGGGAGGTTTCCATGGGTGCTTCGACGGTAAAACTAGGTCTCGCTGGACCCCGCCATCTGATGAGAGCTCTCTGCGCCGTAGGAGTAGGCATTACCTTTTTGCTGGTATGTCTCCCCATGTTCGGACAGACCGATAGGGGCCGAATCTTCGGAAGCGTTCACGATTCCACCGGCGCCGTCATCGTGGGTGCCAAGGTGACCATAACCGACCTGCAAAGAGGCGTCTCGCGCAATCTGGTCACGGACAGTGCGGGCGCCTTTTCCGCTCCCGGGTTGACCCCGGGAACCTACAGCGTCCGGGTGGAGGACGAAGGCTTTAAGACCGAGCAACGGCAGAACATACTGCTCGAAGTCGGCCAGGATGTGCGTGTTGATGTTGGGCTGCAGCCCGGGCAAGCCAACCAGACGGTGACGGTAAGCTCAGAGATCCCGCTGGTCAACACCATCAATGCCACCCTGGGTGGCACGGTGGACAACAAGACCATCAACGAACTGCCCTTGAATGGCCGCAACTATCAGAATCTGTTGTCGTTGCGCCCGGGTGTCGTGGTCTACGCGGGGGGCGGCCCCTGGACGCAGGTGGCCAATGGCATTCGCCCGGAAGACACGGGCTATGTGGTGGACGGAGTGAGCGATGATGAAGCCTTTATGGGCTTGAGCGTCACCAACGCGGCAGCGGTCGCCGGTGACGCCGCAACCCTGCTGCCCATTGACGCCATACAGGAATTCAACGTCGAAGAGAATCCTTCCGCCGAATTCGGCTGGAAGCCCGGCGCCATCACCAGCGTGGGCCTGAAGTCCGGCACCAACCAACTGCACGGCACGGCCTACGGCTTTGGCCGCTCCGACTCCTTCGATGCCCGCAACTTTTTCAACCGCACTCCCGACCCCAAGACGCCGGTAAGCCTGGAACAGTACGGGGGCACGCTGGGCGGGCACATCGTGAAGGACAAGCTGTTTTACTTTGGCGCCTACGAGGGACAGCGCTACACGGTGGGGAATGCCATCAATTACAGCCTGCCCACCACCGTTTCCCTGGCCACTCCGCAGAATCCGGCCGGGGATCCCACCAGTAGCATTCCCGACGCCGAGCGCGCCCTGGGCATGGCCAATGTGAGCCCGGTCAGCCTGAAGATCCTGCCGCTGTATGGTCCCAACGCCACCCAGGGGACCTCCATCACCCGCGGCTTCAACAACGTCAACGCCTCTAACAACGCGCTCGGGAAAATTGACTACCACATGAACGAGCGGCACACTCTAAGCGGCTCGTATTTCTTCGGGAATGACAACCTGGTGGCTGAGGACTCCCCGGAAACCCAGGCTTTTTTCCTGACAAAGATCCATTCGCGGGCGCAAACCCTGGCCGCGCACGAGACCTGGGTGGCCAATTCCCGCCTGGTCAACGACGTGCGTTTTGGTTTCACCCGCTACACTCTGAGCATTGCCC
>DASVBI010000018.1:0-5739 GCA_036375915.1 Terriglobales bacterium
GCCCGCTTGCAGGAGGCGCAGGAAACCCTGGAGGCCATTCGCAGCGGGGCGGTGGATGCCATCGTGGTGGAGGGTCCTGAGGGCCGCCAGGTATTTACCCTGCAGGGGGCCGAGCATCCCTACCGGGTGCTGGCGGAAACCATGAATGAGGGCGCCGCCAGCCTGGCGCGCGACGGCACCATTCTGTTCTGCAACCGCCGTCTGGCCGAGATTCTGCAGATGGAGCAGGCGCAGTTGCTGGGCTCGCGCATCGGCAGCTACGTGGAGGAAGAGCAAAGGGGCGGCTTCGAACTGCAGCTGGCCGGCGCGGCGGAAGCCCCCCGACGCGCCGAATTTCAATGTCCCACCCCGCGCGGCAAGGCGACTGTGCTGTTTTCCCTGAGCCCCATCGGAGTTGACGGGGGCGAAGGCGTCTGTCTGGTGGCCACCGACCTGAGCGAGCAGAAAAAACTGGAGCGGGCGCTGGAGAACTTTGCCGCCCAGCTCAGCCGCAGCAATGAAGATCTGTCGCAATTTGCTTACAGCGCCTCCCACGATCTGCAGGAGCCACTGCGCCACATCGTCAGCTTCGGCGACATGTTGCGGGAACACTCGCCGGGCATGAGCGCGGAGGGGGCAGACTGTGCCGGGAGGATGCAGAAAGCGGCGCGGCGCATGTCGGAGCTGATTGAGGCGCTGCTGCAGTACTCTCGCGCCTGCGGCCAGGGAGACGGGCTCCAGACCGTGGACCTGGCGCGGGTGGCGGGCGAGGTTCTGCTCGACCTGCACCAGGAAATTCAGCAGCGGCAAGCCCGCATCACCGTGCAAGCCCTGCCGCGGGTGCAGGCGGTTCCTCTTCAAATGCGGCAAGTGCTGCGCAACCTGGTTTCCAATGGGTTGAAGTTTCAGCGCTCCGACGTTCCGGCGGAACTCACCATCGCCGGCAAGCCCTTGCCCGAGCATGGCTGGGAAATCAGTGTGCAGGACAACGGTATCGGTTTCGAGCCCTCCGCGGCGGAGCGGATTTTTCGTCCCTTCCAGCGCCTGCACAACTCCGCTTACCCGGGCAGCGGGATGGGGCTGGCCATTTGCCGGCGCATCGTGAATTCCTATGGCGGAGCCATCCGGGCGAACAGCCAGCCGGGCCGCGGCAGCACCTTCTATTTCACGGTTCCGGCGGTGCGGGAGGCAGATGCTAGCGACCATGGGCCACGAGAATAAGCCAGTTTGTCTTTTGTTCACCGACGACGATGAAAACGACTTCGTGTTGCTGAGTTGCGCCGCCCGCCGGGCGCAACTGCCCGTCCCAGTGTGCTGGGTCAAAGACGGTATGGAACTGCTCGCGTACTTGCGCCGCCAAGGACCTTACAGCAACTCCATCGCTTATCCCAAGCCGGCGCTGATCTTGCTTGACCTCAACATGCCGCGGAAAAATGGGCACGAAGCGCTGCAGGATATCCGGCGTGATCCAGGCCTGTGCTCGGTGCCGGTTGTCATCCTCACCACTTCCAGATCGGTGGAAGACATCCGGCTCACCTACGAAGCTGGCGCCAATTCCTTCATCAGCAAGCCTGCCGAGTTTCAGCGCCTGGTCGAGATTATGGAATTAGTGAAGCGCTACTGGTTTGAGGCTGTAGCCCTGCCGGAAATTGAGCGTGGGGAGGACAAGGCTGCGCGAGCCGGGAACGTCTGAACGTGGGTCTGTCCTACAGCGAGTCTCTCCGGCCAAAGCGCAGCTGGAAACTACCGCTGTGGCGGATTTTGCGGTTGCTGCTGCGGATTGTTCCGCGCCGGCGGCGTCGGGCCCTTGTCCGCATTGGGCGGCTGCTGGTTGTCGGGCAAGGGCATCATCAGACCGCCCTGAGGCTGGGAGTTTTGCGGCGTCTGCTGCGGTTTCTGCGGTCCTGCCGGTTGTTGCGGCGCGCGATTGTTCTGCACCGGCGGTGCGGCGCCCTTATCGGCGTTGGGCGGCTGCTGGTTGTCGGGCAGGGGCATCATCAGTCCGCCTTGCGGCTGGGCGCTTGCGGGGGGTTGTTGCGGCGGAGGACTCCCGCCCACATCGGGGGTCGCGCCATGGTAGGCCTCTGGCGGTTGTTGATTGGCAGGCAGCGGCATCAGCAATTGATTCTGCGGCAGCTGCTGCTGCAGCTGGGTGTCCGGGGGCGGCGGCGGAGCTGGTTTGTCGGGCTCGATGACCGGCGTGTTGTCGCGATGCATGAGTCGCACCGGCCCGCCTTCGCGCCGCTTGGCCACGAGCGCGGTTTCAATTCGCTGCTGCACCGCCTGATCGCTGCCGTTGGCCACTCTCTGCAGGAGTTGGCCCTGCGCTTCGGCGCGCGTCGCGACATCTACACGGCGGTTGGCGCGCTGCGCCTCCTGCGCCTTGGCGTAGTAGAAGTCGGCCGTCTCGCGGTCGCCGTCCAGTTCCGCCATGTAACCCAGGTTGTTCAGCGTGAAAGCATTCTCGCTGTCGAGCTTATAAGCCTTTTGGAAATCCTGGCGCGCGGTTTGCGGATCATTGCGGTTCAGTGCCGACACGCCTTGCAGGTTCAGGCGCGCCACCCGCACCGTCAGGCTTTGCTCCTTCGCCATGAGTTTACGCAGCGCCCTGGCATTGCGGTCTGCGATCTCGCTGATGGGTTTGCCCCGCCAGTCCCGGTCCAGGGTGACTACAATCGGCTCGTGCGAATGTTGTTGCGCCGACCGGCTGTAGAAGGCGAGGGCCTGGTCGTATTCCCCTTCTTTCTCGCGCGCGAACCCGAGATTGTTGAGCGTAAAAGGATTGTTGGGGTCAAGCGCGACCGCTCTCTGCAGCACCAGGTCGGCCTCGGGGGCGCGGTCCTTGAGCAACAAATTAATCGCCTCGACATTGAAGCGGTTGACCTGCATCTGCCGGTCGTCGGCTGCGCCCGCGATCTGTGAGACCGGCTTGCCCTTAGCCGCGGCAACGTTACTCATGTCCACCGCGGCATCGGAACGGTTTTCCGCCGCCAGCGCGTAAAAACGCTCCGCCCGGTCCACCCGGCCCTCAAGTTCGGAAATGTAGCCCAGGTTGTTGAGAGTAAAGGGATCGTTGGGATCAATCAGGTAGGCGCTGTAAAAAAGCTTTTTAGCCTTTTCGTAGTCGTGGTGCTTGATGGCCTTCACGCCCTCGCGGTTGAGCTTCTGCACCGGGGTAGCCTGGCTGCGCTTGGGCAGAGTGATGCGCAACTGGGCGCCGGCTTGGCTCGCCAGCAGCAGACCGGCGGCCAGGAATAGGAGCAACCCGCGGGCGGGTTTAGGGAACATCAGGCCTCCACGTCATTGGCGGCGCCAGGATATAGACATAGGGGAGGGCAGCCGCTCACCTTTGTCTGATTGGATTTTTGCCTGGAGTGTTGCCAATCTACGGGCCTAATTTGCGAGTGTTTGCCCACCTGCGGCCTGCGGCTGGCATCCAAGCAATTCGGGTGCTCAGGTCGAGGTGTTTTCCTATGCGCTATGGGTGGTTTTTCAGTGTACTGATAATTCTGGCCCTGCCGCTGGCCCAGGCCAGAGGACAGAGCAAGGCGACAAATGCGAATGCAGCGGCGGCCTCCGCCCAGCCTGGAGAAGGCGGCTACGATCCGCTTCTGGATTTGCCGCCCCTGCCGCAGGGCCACACGACTTTGGTCGGGGGCACGGTGCACAGCATTGACCAGATCCGCAACCGATTTACAGTGCAACCCTTCGGCGGACAGGCCATGAAGATTTTCTTTGACGAGCGTACCCACATCTATCGCGACGGCGTGCCCAGCACCCAGCTGATGATCCGCAAAGGGGAGCGGGTCTATGTGGATACCATGCTGGACGGCACCAAGGTTTTCGCCCGCAACATTCGCGTAGTCACGGGAACGCAGGCGGCGGACTCGCGCGGACAGGTCACACGCAACGACGCGGCCAGCGGCAGAATCACGGTGCAGGACGAGCTCTCGGCGCAGCCGGTGACCTTCCGTGTGACCCCGGCGACTGTGGTCAAGGGCAGCTCCGGCGCCAGCACGCTGGCGCAATTGCAGCCCGGGTCACTGGTGACGGTGAAGTTCTCTCCCGAGCGCGGCAACCACGACGTGGCGCAGGAGATCTCGGTAATTGCAGCGCCCGGCTCGGTGTTCACCTTCTACGGCAGGATCACGTATCTGAACATGTCTACGCGCACCCTGGCCGTAGCCAACGAGAGCGACAAGAAAACCTATGACATCAAGTTCACCCCCACGGCCGTGGACTCACAGATGCTAGGCGAAGGCAAGCTGGTGCTGGTCAAAGCCAGGTTTAATGGCACCGGCTATACCGCCGATAATGTTCAATTCATGAAGGCCGCGTCGCAGTAGAACCGAAACATGATGGCGCGGGCGCCCACGCCCGCGGAGGGCCTTCCGGCGGAAAGCCTGCCCTGGAGTTATGGGAGGGCATCTCGCCTGCACTGCCGCAAAGTTTGCCGAGAGCAAAAGAAAAGGCGGCGCTTCTCGCGCCGCCGCTGGCAAAAACCCTAAAATTCAGGAGCGCTGAGGCTTCTTAAACAGGATGCCGGCGATGAAAGCTACGGCCGCGCCCAGAAGCCACTCCAGCCTCCATACCTGCAATGCCTGCCAATCCAGCACCGTGGCCACGGTGTAATGAAAGCTGGTGATGATAACGGCGACAACGCATACCAGCCCGGCGAGGAAAGATATGAGAGAAGCCGTACCCAATCCGGTGGCCTGCTTCACCGCCATAAAGCCGCCAGCGAAAGGCCGCAGATACCGCCCGGCGCCCCCAGAAGCGCGGGCCAGAGCCCCGCGGGTTTCGCCGCATACGTGGCAAAAGCGGGCGCCGACCACGAATTCATTGCCGCAGCGGTCGCAGACCTCCACCATTCGCCCAGGAGCTTCCTGGGCCTGAGCTTGAGACACGGGGGGCTGCCAGAATTCCTGTCCTGCACTATGGACGACTCCTGCCATACGGTAAACTCCCACGGTAACCTGCTTGTTCGCACGATAATGACCAAATCCTGCGCTCACAAGTAACTTGATTTGTTCAGGTTAGGGACAGTCGTCTAGGGCCCTTTGCAGCCTCGGGAAGCAAGAATTACCTGTACCGGGAAAGAATGGCCAAAAACCGGAAACCTTCTACCTAGGTGCGGTGTCGGCAAACACCGTGAAGGGCCGGCTTCGGGTAAACTGACCTGAGATTTCCCGTGAAGCCACGGAACCTCACCTTCATAACGGCTGTGTACTGGGGTGCGTTGTGCCTGGCCCTGAGCAGCGGCAGTGCAACGGCGCTGATGCCGCAGCAGCCCGCTCGCGAGGCCGCCTACCCTCCTGGTCCACCCGCCGAGGATAACCTGGCCAAAAGCGGTTTTGACCGCTTCTACAATCTGGATTACGAGCGTGCCATCCGCGATTTTGAAGCCGATCTGAAAGCCCACCCGGATGACCCTTTCACCATCAACCACCTGCTAACGGCGCGGCTGTTCCATGAGCTCTACGGTATGGGCGTGCTGGACACCGCCTACTACTCTAACAACAGCTTTATCAGCCAGCCCCATCGCAAGCCCGACCCCAAAGAGCAGGAGCAGATCAAGGAGCTCATCAATCGCGCGCTCAAGCTGGAAGATGAGCGCCTGGAGCAGGACAGCAAGGATGTGCAGACTCTTTACGCCCGGGGTGTGACCCGGGGTCTGCGGGCCACCTACACGGCACTGGTGGAGCGCTCCTGGTTCTCCGCCCTGCGCAGCGCCCTGGGGGCGCGCCGCGACCACCAGCA
>DASVBI010000017.1:0-7530 GCA_036375915.1 Terriglobales bacterium
GCTGGAAGAGCAACTGGCGCAGGTACAGAAGATGGATGCCATCGGCCAGCTGGCGGGGGGCGTGGCCCACGACTTCAATAACCTGCTCATGGTGATCAGCAGCTATGCCGAGCTGATGATGGACGCCCTCGCTCCGGATACGGCCCTGCGTCACCACGGAGAAGAAATTCTCAAGGCGGCGCGGCGGGCCGCCGACCTTACCCGCCAGTTGCTCACCTTCAGCCGCAAGCAAGTGCAGGTTCTGCGTGTGCTCGACCTCAACCATGTGCTGCAGGACATTTGCCAGACCCTTCCCCGCCTGATCGGGGAAGACATTCAGCTCTCTCTGCAGCTGGGCAAGCAGTTGTGGCCCATCAAGGCGGACCCTGTGCAGGTGGAGCAGATTGTGATGAACCTGGCCACCAACGCGCGCGACGCCATGACTCACGGCGGGCAACTCACCCTCGAGACCCGGAACTGGACGAGGACTACTGCCGCGTGCGCCCGGACGCGGCCCCCGGCGAGCACATTCTGCTCGCCGTCAGCGATTCTGGAGCCGGGATTGACCCCGCCATCCTGCCCCACATCTTTGAACCCTTTTTTACGACCAAGGAGAAGGGTAAGGGAACGGGGCTGGGGCTGGCCACCATCTACGGCATCGTCAAGCAAAGCGGAGGCCACATCACCGTGCACAGCGAAGCGGGCGTGGGCTCGACCTTCAAAATCTTCCTGCCCCGGGCCCCGGCCGACGCGGCCGGTCTGAAGCCGGCTCCGCATTCCTCCCAGCAACTGGACGGAAGCGAGACTGTGCTGTTGGTAGAGGACGAGGATGCGGTGCGGGAATCGGAACGGGAATATCTGGAGCAACGCGGCTACACCGTACTGGCGGCGGCCAACGGCCCCGCCGCGCTGGAACTGGCGGCGAGTTGCGGCCGCGACATACAACTGCTGGTCACCGACGTGGTTATGCCCAAGATGAGCGGCAGCGAACTGGGGGAGCAGCTGGTCAAACAGCGGCCTGGCCTGAAGGTGCTTTACGTTTCCGGCTACGCCGAGAACACGGTGATGCAGCACGGGCTGGCCGAACTGGGCAGCCGGTTTCTGCACAAGCCCTTCACCCTGAAGGCTCTGGCCGGCAAAATCCGCGAGATGCAGGACGCGGCCGGCAAATCGTCCGGAGGAGAAAAATAAAGCCATGGCAATTCCGGCCCGCGCTTCGCAGTGCGGCAATTCCCTTCCTGGACCACAAATTGTTTCAAAGAACCGCGAGGCCTGTGCAACTTCCCAGCCGTCACTGCTGCCGGATGAGGCGCCGCGCTGGCCCGTACTGGTGATGCTGATGACGGGCTGCCTGGGCTCGGTTTGCGGTTTGCTAGTGCTTATCGGCTGGCACACGGGGCAGATCGTTTCTTCCGCAGCTCTCTTATTTGACTCTGTGCCGGTGCGCTATAACGCCGGGCTCTGCTTTGTTTTCGGGGGTACTGCTTTATTGCTGCTGGCGCGGGGCAGAATCGGTTGGGCGCGCGTAGCGGCGGCCCCTATGGCCGCCATTGGCCTACTCACCCTTTGCGAGTATCTGTTCAATGTCAATCTCGGCATTGATCAACTCTTTTTCGGTACCGTCCGGGTGGCGCCCTCGGTCTCGCCTCGCATCGCACCCAACACCGCGGCTTGCTTCATGCTGCTGGGTGGCGCCATGTTGCTAACCAGCAAGAGAGAGGGGTTGCTGCGCAACAGCCTGCAAGCATTGGCAGCAGCGCTGGTCGCCGCGTTGGGACTGGTAGGAGTAATTGGGTACCTGGCCGACATTCCCACGGCTTACGGCTGGGGACGCTTCACTCCGATGGCCGCGCCTACAGCGGCCATGATGTTTGCGTTCGGATTGGCGACAATTTCCCTGGCCTGGCGGCAGTACACAGCCGATTCGGCTGCCCTGCCCCCCTGGTCGCCGCTGGTGGGCGGCTTAACCCTGGCGGCCGGTTCGGCTGCCCTGTGGCAGGCGCTGCATGTAATGCACCCGCGGCAATCGCTGGACACCCTGGCCCTGGTAGCGGGCTTGCTGCAGGCGGCGCTGCTTTACCTGGTGGTGCACCTGCTGCGTACGACAAGGGAGGGCGCCCGCCGGCTGCGCCAACTCAACAGCGCGTTGCAAATCCAGATACGTTCTGTGGAGCGCGCCGAAGGCGAAGTGCGCGAAAAACAAGCCTACACTCGCTCCCTGATCGAAGCCAGCCTGGACCCACTGGTCACTATCGCACCCGACGGCAAGATTACAGACGTGAACGCGGCCACCGAAGCCGCCACTGGCCGCTCCCGGCGGGAACTCATCGGAACCGATTTCTGCGACTACTTCACCGAACCAGAGAAGGCACGCGCCGGCTACCAGCAGGCGTTCTGCGAAGGCGGGGTGCGCGACTACGCGCTGGAGCTCCGCCATCGCGATGGACACCTCACTCCGGTTCTGTACAACGCTTCCGTCTATCACGACCAAGCGCGGAATGTGATCGGCGTGTTCGCCGCCGCCCGCGACATTACCGCGCGCAAGCGAACAGAGCAGGTCCTGCGCTTTAGTGAGCAGCGCTATCGGGCCCTGCTGATCGCCACCGCGCAGGTGGTATGGGCCACTCCGCCGGACGGCCTGGTGGAAGACATGCCCATGTGGCGGGAGTACACCGGCCAGACCTTAGAGCAGGTGCGCGGCTGGGGCTGGCTGAACGCTATTCATCCCGACGACCGCGAGCGTACGGGGGCGATCTGGTCGAAAGCAGTTAAAACCCATGGCTTGTATGAAACGGAATACCGCATCCGGCGCACCGACGGCCAGTACCGCCACTTCGCGATTCGTGGCGTTCCCGTGCTCGAGGACGACGGCAGCATCCGCGAGTGGGTCGGCATCTGCACTGATATTCATGAGCGCAAGCAGATCGAAGATGAACTGCGCAAGCAGGCCGTGCTCCTCAATCTCGCCCACGACGCAATCCTGGTAAGCGATCTGCAGAGCAAAATCTCGTTCTGGAATCGGGGCGCGGAAGAGACCTACGGTTGGAGCGCCACGGAAGGGGTCGGCCGCAACGCCTCCGAGCTTCTGCACACGCAATTCCCCGTGCCCTTGCCCGAGATTCAGGCGATGGTCCAGCAGCAGGGCGAGTGGGAAGGCGAACTCAAGCACCGCACCCGCGATGGCAGGACCATCGTCGTGGCCAGCCGCTGGTCGCTGCAGCGCGACCACCATGGCGCCCCTGCCAGCATCCTTGAGATCAATCGCGACATCACCGAGCGCAAGCGCCTGGAACAGGAACTACAGGCCAAACAAGCCTACACTCGCTCCCTTATCGAGGCCAGCCTCGACCCGCTGGTCACCATTGCCGCCGACGGCAAAATTACCGATGTGAATCGGGCCACGGAGGAGGTCACGGGGGTAAGCCGACGGGACCTGGTGGGCAGCGATTTCTGCAATTACTTCACCCAGCCGGAGAAGGCGCGGGCCGGCTACCAGCAGGTGTTTGCCGAAGGTCTGGTAGAAGACTATCCCTTGTCTATCCGGCATCGCTCAGGGAGGGTGACGGAGGTTCTGTATAACGCCTCGGTTTTCCGCAATCAGGCGGGGGAAGTGGAGGGTGTTTTCGCCGCGGCCCGCGACATCACCGAGCGCAAGCAACTGGAAGACAGCCTGCGGCAGCGCACCTTGGAGCTGGAAAATAGCGTGGCCGAACTGGAAGCCTTTAGCTACTCCGTGTCCCACGACCTGCGCGCGCCGCTGCGCAGCATTGACGGCTTCAGCCAGATCCTGCTGGAAGACTACCGCGACAAAGTGGATGCGGAGGGGCAGGACTCGCTGCGCCGCATCCGCAATGCCAGCCAGAACATGGCGCAGCTGATTGATGCGCTGTTGCAGCTCTCGCGCGTCATGCGCAGCGAATTGCGGCGGGAACCGGTGGACCTGAGCGTGCTGGCGCTCTCCACTGCGGCCGTGGTGCAGAAAGCCGAGCCGGCACGGCGGGTCCGATTCCGGGTAGTAAACGGTTTGCAAGCCAGTGGCGACCGCCGTCTGCTGGGCGTGTTGCTGCAGAACCTGCTGCAGAACGCGTGGAAGTTTACCGCCCGCAATTCCGAGCCCACGATTGAATTCGGCAGCACCCAGAAGGATGGCAGAACCGCCTACTACGTTCGCGACAACGGCATTGGCTTCGATATGACCTACGTGAACAAGCTGTTCACACCTTTTCAGCGCCTGCATGCCAAGGAGCAGTTTGAAGGCACCGGCATCGGGCTGGCCACGGTACAGCGCGTTATCAAGCGCCACGGCGGAAAGGTGTGGGCGGAGGGCGCCGTGGACAAAGGCGCAACTTTTTATTTCTCGCTGGACTGATACGGCGAGTATCTGAATAGGAGTAGAAATGCCAATTGCAAGTATCCTGCTGGTGGAAGATAACCCCGACCATGAGGCGCTCACCATCCGCGCGCTGAAAAAGGCGCACGTGCTGAACGAAATCATAGTGGCCCACGACGGCGCCGAAGCGCTGGAATTGCTGTTCGGGGTGGAAGGCGACCCCGGACGAGCGCCGATTCCCATACCGCAACTCATTCTTCTCGACCTGAAGCTGCCCAAGGTGGATGGCCTAGAAGTGCTGCGCCGTCTGCGGGAAAATGCTCGCACCAGGCTGACTCCGGTAGTGGTGCTCACTTCCTCCGACGAAGAGGGAGATGTGGTGACCAGCTACAAGCTCGGGGCCAACAGCTACGTCTGCAAGCCGGTGGACTTTGTGCAGTTCATGGAGGCCACCAAGCAGCTCGGCCTGTACTGGCTGGTATTGAACGAGGCACCCAAGGCGGCTAATAGCGCTGCCGCGGGGCGCTGAAAGGCCGAGCATTGGCGGTGAATTAAGGCGGGCGGTAGCGGAGCCACAAATCTGCATCCCACCTGCGTGCCCAAGCAGCCGCAGCCAGTCACTCTCGATTCTTCGCGCCGTGTGCAGGTCAAGGTAACCTCAGCCGTGCGCCCCCGCATCCCACTGGCGAATCCACCGGAGGCATGTGATGGCGAGAAAATCCAGGTTGCTAACTGACCATGAGGAAATTCGCAACTGGGCGGAAGAGCGCGACGCCCAGCCCTCCTGCGTGCGCGGCACGGGCAGCGAGGAAGAGATAGGGATGATCCGGCTCGACTTTCCCGGTTACTCGGGGGAGAGCTCGTTGGAGCCCATCGAATGGGACGAGTGGTTCCAGAAGTTCGACGAAAACAATTTGGCGCTGCTGGTGGAAGAGCAGACCGCGCAAGGCGAACAGAGCAACTTCAACAAAATCATAGGACGTGAAACTGCGGCCGGGGCCCAGGGACGGAAAACATCGCGGCACGCGGCAAGCTCGGAAAGAGGGGGAGGAACTCGCGGCAGCAGCCGCAAGCGGCCGGCGCGCGCCGGCGCCAAAAGCAAGCGTTCGCGATCAGCCGCTGTGCGGGGCACCGCTTCGCGCTCAGCACGCTCGCGCTCAAAACGTTCCACCAGCGCCCGCGGAGAAAGCAGCCACAGCTCAGGCTCATCCTCACGCTCGTCTCGTAACATCACGCCCAAGAACAACAAGAACAAGAAGAAGAGGACGGCGCAAAGCGCGCGCGGCAACTCCCGCTCCCGTTCGCGGCGGCGGGCGGCCTAATTTGTCGCGGCAAAGGAAAGACGATCCCGATCCACCTCCGCCACCGGGGCAGCAACCACCTGCTCCGGTGGAAGAGCCTCCCCATTCGCCTCAATCTGATCCCCCGGCACCCGTCCGCGAGCCCGGTCCCACTCCGCCCACACGCATGCAGGCATGTGGCGCAGATCGCCCTCGCCAGCAACAACCACTGGGGCTGAAGCCCATCAGATTCTTTCGCCCGTATCCCCGGACTAAAGTCCGGGGCTTCCACAGGCTTGGGCGCGGATTTTCCAAATCCTTGAATTCCTCCGTGCCTCTGTGTCTTTGTGGCAGGTTTATGATTCTGGACGGAACTACTCGATCTGCACCAGGCCGCCAGGTTCGGGGATGCCGTCGGGCCTAGCGGGCCGTTGGGGAGCGCGCCACTTGTCAAGGTAGGCCACCTGGTGCACGCAGGAAACGGTGCAGTGCGGCGCGCAGGATTTCTCTGTCAGATACTCGCGGCGGATGTCTTCCACCGTGTACTCCATCAGCGGCTTGGCGGGATACCCGCGCTGCTGCGAGCAGTAGTGCACCAACCCGTCCTCGCAAACATACAGGTAGCGGGCCCCGGCGCGGCAGCGCCATTCGTTCGGCCGCCCGTCAGCGATGTTGTCCTGGAAGAAATTGATGCGGGCGTAGCTGCCCTTCTCCATGGCCTTCATCTGGCGATAGACTTCGCGCTCCTCGGCGCCCAGCGGCTGCAGTTGACCGTCGCCGTCGTGAATAATGCCGATCGTGGAAGTGAAGCCCAGTGCCACCGCGCGTCGGCCCACGGCCAGCGCGTCTTCGGGGTTGCGGATGCCGCCGCCCACCACGGAATTGATGTTGACGTGAAAATCGGCGTGCTCCGCCAGCAGCTGCAGCTTCTTGTCCAGCACCTTCAGGCTTTTCTTGGAAACCTCGTCGGGCATGACGTTATCAATGGAGATCTGCAGGTGCTCCAGCCCGGCGCGGTTCAGCCGCTGAATGCGTTCCGCGGTGAGCAGGTAGCCGTTGGTGATCAAGCCGGCGAGGATGCCGTGTTGCCGAACGCGGCCGATGATGTCGTCCAGTTGCGGATGCAGCAGCGGTTCGCCGCCGCTGATGCACACCACCGTGGTGCCCAGCGCCGCCAGCCTGTCTACCCGCTGGAACATGGTTTCCAGGGGCACAGGCTTGGAGAAATCGTCGTACTCGTTGCAGTACTTGCAAGCCAGGTTGCAGCGTCGAATGGGAATGATGTGTGCCAGAATGGGATGATCGGTGTCAGCAAGACCCTTAAAAATCATCTTCCATTCGCGACTTCGGCGATGAAACTGCAAAAGTCGCCTTTTGGCCAGCGCAGGAATGGTGGGCATACGGATTCGAATGTTCAAGTAAATCACATCCGGTGAACAACTTGCAGGGTTCTGCAGCGTGCAGCCGCTTTTGAGGGGTAAATGGTAATTTCCTGGGCTGGGGCAGCGCAGCCCTCCTGAGCTCTTAAAGTCTCTTCCCGGGTGGCGTCTTCCACAAGAGGTCTCACAAGTTCACAAGTTGTACACAGAAACTTTGCAGGCAGCTATTGCGCCCGCCGGACGGCTGGTGCACAGTCAGATCAGGCTCTATGAAGGCTTCCCTGGATGTCTGCCCCGTGTGCGAAGGCACGGGCTGGAAAAGCGTCGCGACAGCCAACGAGCGGCGGGTCACCCGTTGCGATTGCACGCTGCGCTCGCGCGGCGAGCGACTGCTGGCGCAAGCGCGAATCCCCAAGCGCTACGAACACTGTGAGCTCTCCAACTTCGAATTTGAGGGCCCGCACAAAACCCTGCTCCCGGCAAGAATGGCAGCTTACAAGTTCGTGGAGGAGTACCCGGTGGACAGCACCGGGCTGCTGCTGATCGGACCCATCGGAGTGGG
>DASVBI010000013.1:0-2508 GCA_036375915.1 Terriglobales bacterium
TGCACGAATAGGTAGCCGGGAAAAAGCGGCAACTGCACCTTGAAGCGCCCGTTTTTCCACGTGCGTACCGTTTCATAGAGCGGCAGAAAATGCTCCACGGTGCGCTTTTCCAGCGTCTCCGCCACCACTTTCTCGTGCCGCGACCGGGTGTAAGCCGCGTACCACTGCGTCTGCGTGCCGGAGGCCGCCCGCCCCTCACTCTTCCCCCCGGCCGCCCTATCCGGGTTTTCCACCTGCAACCCGACTGCCGAACTCATGAATCAATAACTCCCTTGTCGCCCTTGCCGCCTTGTTGTCGAAGCCGATTCTGCCTTTACTAAACTACCCCGTTTACGCATCTACCTACAACTGGATGCTTGTCTCCACACTGGCGCGTGCTGGGTACGGCTCTCGGGGCAGGAAGGATGGCAAAGGAATTGTGGCAAGATTCGGCCTCCCTGGACATGAAAATAGAGTCCAGCGCACTAGAGAAGAACAGCCTTACCCCCAGTTGCTGATAGGTCCAGCTTCTCTATAAAGCCGTAACCATGCGGATAACGCCATGGTTTGCAAGCAATTACAGCCTTTAGACTTAGCAGGATTACGCTGACCATAGTAACCTTGCGCGGCCTTACCGCCGTGATATGGTTGTCATGCCGGTAGTGCCGCGGAAATTTGCTGTTGTTTCCCCTGGTACATGCTGCCAGGGTTGGCAATTTTCTTGTAGCTCGTAGGGCGGCGCCAGTACAATTCGCAGCAACAGGAGCGGGTCAGGTGTCGGTGCACGCAGTTCAACAATCGGAGAAAGCCATCAGCGTTCTGGTGGCCGATGAGAACCGCATGGCCTGCCAGCTGCTCACCAGTTCCCTGCAGCGCAACAATAACTTCCGGGTGGTCGGTTGCGCCACCAGCATGAGCGAGGTGCTGGGCTTCCTGCAGCAGGAGGAGGCCCAAGTGGCGGTGATCAGCGCCAACCTGCAGGAAGGACCGCTCAGCGGATTCCAGTTGTTGCGCGCCCTGCGCGCCTCCCATCCCCGCACCCGTACCATTCTGCTGCTGGATAGTTCCGACCGCGACCTGGTTGTGGACGCTTTCCGCGGCGGAGCCCGCGGCATCTTCTGCCGCTCTCAGTCTTTCAAAATGCTCTGTAAGTGCATTGTGTGCGTGCACCAGGGCCAAATCTGGGCCAACAATGGCGAGCTGCAGTTCGTGCTGGAAGCCCTGGGCCAGGTGGCGCCCCTGCACATTGTCAACGCCAAGGGCAAGAGCCTGCTCAGCAAACGTGAAGAACAGGTGGTCTCCTGCGTCGCGGAAGGCCTCACCAATCGCGAGATTGCCAAGCAGCTCAACTTGAGTGAGCACACGGTCAAGAATTATCTCTTCCGCATTTTCGACAAGCTGGGCATCTCCGGCCGCGTTGAGCTCGTGCTCTACGCGCTCAGCCACCGCGAAGGAGAAGGGGAAAATGCCACCCCCCCGCCTCCCCAGCCGGCGCGCAAAAATCCCTCCCGCGAGCACGCCGAGGAAGTGCGCGACACTCTGGTGGTTGACTGAGCTCGCCTTCGGGCTCCCTTCTCCCTCTTTCTCAGCCGTTTTCCCGAACCTTGCAAATCACTTACATCCTCTTTGGCCCGGCAAGATAATGACGCAGCGCAATTTAGTACTGGACGCCGCACCCCGTGCGGGAAGATGATGTACAGCTCTGGCCCGTGTACGGTGCGGAGTGCGGCACAGCTCACATGCACGAACCGGAACGTCGCAAAAGCCGCCGCTTTCCCCTGAAGCAGCCCGCTTTCGTTCGCCCCCTGGAGGGCGAAGCCGATTCCTTTTCTGCGGTTACCCATAACGTCAGCAAGGATGGCGTGCTTCTGCTGGCCGACAAGATGCTGCCCCTGGGCATGCGCGCCGAACTGGTCCTGGTGCTGGAATCCCGGCTGGAGCGCAGCATCCGCCTGAGTGGCGCCGGGGAAGTAAAGCGGGTGGACGAAATTACCCCCCAGAGTAAATACGCCATCGCCTTCCGCTGTGACCAGGCCTTCTCCCTCATGGATTAGCTCGCTGCTCCCCTGCTCATTTCACCAATCAGCGGAGGCGGCCACCTGCTTTTTCTGAATTCGACGAAAGTTGGTGGGATCGGGCGAAGGCGCAAAAGGCTGACCTTGTCATTCTGAGGAAGCGCGAGCCGCGCTGGCGCGGTGAGCCCGCCGAAGAACCTGCTTTTCCTGAATTCGACGAAAGTTTGGGATCGGAGTCTGTCATCCCGAGCGAGCGCGCCCGATCCCGCTCTGCGGGAGTGGGAGCGCGAGTTGAGGGACCTTGCGCCTTCGTCAGTTCGAGGGCACTCAGCGGGCGGGGGCGCAGAAAGCTGGTTTTGTCATTCTGAGGAAGCGCGAGCCGCGCTGGCGCGGTGAGCGCCACGTTCGCAACCGATTGCCGCGGTTCCCAGCAGAGTTTTGGAACTCCCCGCTGCTACTGGTTCACCACTCCCACCGCCCACGCCTGCGTCCCGTCGTACACAAACGCCTGCGC
>DASVBI010000012.1:0-9289 GCA_036375915.1 Terriglobales bacterium
AAGGAAACCGCCTACCAGATGGCGTTCCAGGAGAAGCCGCTCAATCCGCCGGGGGCGCGCTTTGTCTACAGCGACATCAATTTCATTATGCTGGGCGCGCTGGTGGAGCGGGTTACCGGCACGTCGCTGAACGATTACGCAGAGCAGCACGTCTTCAAGCCTCTGAAGATGACGCACACCCAGTTTCTGCCGCCACATTCCTGGATCCGAAAAATCGCGCCTACACAGTACGACGAGCACAACGTGATGCTGCGGGGCGTGGTGCACGATCCCACGGCGCGGCGGATGGGCGGAGTGGCGGGGCATGCGGGCCTGTTCTCCACTGCCGACGACCTGGGCAAGTATTGCCAGGCGCTGCTGGACGGCAAATTGCTTTCGCCGCTCACCATCGAGAAAATGAGCACGCCGCAGCAGCCCCCCAACGCCACCGACGTGCGCGGCCTGGGCTGGGACATTGACACACCCTTCTCCAGCAATCGCGGCGAACTGCTGCCCGTGGGCTCCTTCGGACACACCGGCTTCACCGGGACCTCGGTGTGGATTGACCCCACCACGCAGACTTACATCATCATTCTGGCCAATGGGGTGCATCCCCGCGGCCAGGGCACGGCGGTTCCGCTGCGTTCCAAGGTAGCAACCGCGGTGGCGGCTTCGCTGCACTTGACAGTTTCAGAAAAGGAGCAGATGCGGCTGGCCCGCCTTACCGGCTACAACGAGGCGGACGCGGCGGCGCGCAACGTGCAGGCGCGCGACGGCGACGCCAAGAGCGGCATTGATGTGCTGGAAACCGGAAATTTCGCGCTCGATGTGTTTCAAAGCAAAGGCACGCAGAAGCGTATCGGCCTGCTCACCAATCAGACCGGAGTGGATGCGCAGGGGCAGCGCACCGTTGATGTGCTGGCGAAGGCGCCGGGGGTGTCACTGGTAGCGATTTTCAGCCCTGAGCACGGGGTCACTGGCACCCTGGACACCACCGCCGTCGGCAACACCGTGGATGCGGCCACCAAGATTCCGGTGTACAGCGTGTATGGCGCCACCGAGGCCCAGCGCCGTCCGTCTCTGGACGTGCTGAAGACCCTGGACGCGGTCTTCATTGACCTGCAGAACGCAGGCGCGCGCTACTACACCTACGAAACCACCATGGGTTATTTTCTGGAGGCGGCGGCCAAGGCGGGCATTGAATTAGTGGTGCTGGACCGGCCCAATCCAATTACCGGCTCCGTTGTGCAGGGGCCGGTCTCTGACCCGGGCACCGCCAGCTTCGTCAATTATTTTCAGGAGCCCGTACGGCACGGCATGACCATGGGCGAACTGGCGCAGATGTTCAATTCCGAGCTCAACATTCATGCCAGGCTGACGGTCGTGCCCATGCAGGGCTGGATGCGGGGCGATTGGTACGACTCTACTTCGCTCACCTGGATTAATCCTTCGCCCAACCTGCGCAGCCTTACAGAAGCGACGCTCTATCCGGGAGTGGGCCTGGTGGAGGGCACGAACGTTTCCGTGGGACGGGGCACGGGCACGCCCTTCGAACTGCTGGGCGCGCCCTGGATCAAAGCGCGCGAGCTGGCCGACTATCTCAACGCGCGGGAGATTCAAGGGGTGCGTTTCGTGCCTGTGGATTTCACGCCTGACTCCAGCAATTACGCCCACCAGCTCTGTCACGGCGTGAATATCGTGCTGCTTGACCGCAGCGTGCTGGATGCGCCGGAAATGGGCGTAGAGCTGGCTTCGGCGCTGCACAAACTTTACGGCGCAGCTTATGATATGCACCGCATGCCGGAGCTGCTCAACAACAAGGCGGCGTTCGACGCCATAGTCGCCGGCGAGGACCCGCGGCGCATTGCCCAGGACTGGCAGGAGCAGCTCAGCAAATTTCAGGACATGCGGCAGAAATACCTGATCTACAAGTAGGAGGCAGGGATGAGCGAAAGCAAGCGGTCGCAGGCAGATCCCACTCAGCGCTGTGCGGGGCCGAACTGCGGCGCCATCCGGCGTGATGGGCAGCAGTGGTGGCTGATGTGGCTCTCCTACCGCGACGGCCAATATCCCGTGCTTTCCATCTGTCCCTGGGAAGACCACGTGGCCGTGCAGGAAGGCGCGATGCCGGTGTGCGGGGAGTTGTGCGCGCAAAGACTGCAGTCGCAGTTCATGGGCAACGTGCGGGGGCGGCGGCGGGCGCCCGCCCAAACCGCCTGAGTCTCTGAAATGAACAAATCAATGAAAGCATTCTTGGTCACCATTCTGCTCGCCTCCACGGCCTCGGCTGCCAACCTGCAGAAACAGCTCAACAAGATGGCGGCACATTTCCATGGCAAGGTCGGCCTGTACGCCATCAACATGAAGACCGGCGACACGGTAGCCATTGATGCCGACCAACCGGTGCAAACCGCCTCCGTCATCAAGCTGCCCATCATGGTGGAGACCTTCGCCGAGGTGGCGGCAGGGAAGCTCAGCCTGGAAGACAAGCTGGTGCTGACCAAGGACAATCAGGTGCCCGGCTCCGGCATTCTGACCCAGCTGCAGCCCGGCCTGGAGCTGACTCTTTACGATGCGGTGGTGCTCATGATGGACCTGAGCGACAACACGGCTACCAACATGGTGATTGACCACATCGGCATTCCTGAGGTGAACCGCCGCACTAAGGCGATGGGGCTGAAGGACACCTACCTGTACAAGAAAGTGTTCAAGCCGGCGGAGGGCCCCATGCCGCCGGAGCAGGCGAAGTTTGGTCTGGGCAAGACCACGGCGCGGGAGATGGCGGCGGTAATGGAGAGCATCGAAGGCTGCGCCACCGGGGCCAAGCCGCCGGCGCATGCCCCCGGCAACTGGAACGGGATTAATGATGCCGGGCTATGCCGCCGGATGATTGAAATCATGCGCAACCAGCAGTACCGCAACATGATTCCGCATTACCTGGAGACGCTGGATACCTCCGACCAGGGCTCCGCCATCGCGGATAAAGTCGGCGAATTGGACGACGTACGCAACGACGTGGCGCTGGTCTACAGCCAAGCCGGCCCCATCGTGATTTCCGCCTTCACTTACGACAACAAGGACCAGACCTGGACGGCAGACAACGAAGCCGAGTTGCTGATTGCCCGCATGGCCAAGCTGATTGTGAACACCTGGTCGCCCGCCGGTCTGCAGCCGCCCAAGGGCATGCCCAGCGGCAAACCCTGAGCCTGGCAAGCTCTGAGCCCGCCAGACCGGAATGGTTAGCAGGCGCCCCGCGAATTTGGAGAGGAGGCACAAGCATCCACTCCCACTTGTGCAAACCCCTGCCGGTACTATAATTGCCCAAGCCTTACCTGCTCGGGGGTAAGGATTGTGGGCAATCCAGCCAGTGTTGACAGAGCAGCGACGGAGTTTGCCTCACTGCCCTGTGCGCGGCAGCCTTCCAAGCGTCAGGGAAGTGAACCCTGAAATTCCCCAAGCATGGGCCCCAGTTCGGATCACCCAATTCTGTCGCCTCGGTTACGAGGAAGGAGACCTGGAATCAATGCCGGTGCCAAAAAGAGCAGTGGAGAATGTGGTTGAAGAAAGTGCCATCACGGCGCTGCGCGCGCAATTGCGCGGCGACTTAATCCAGCCTGACGACGAGAAATACGAGCAGGCGCGCAAGGTGTACAACGGCATGATTGACCGCTATCCGCGGCTGATCGTGCGCAGCGTGGACGAAGCCGATGTGATTGCCGCCGTCAACTTCGCGCGTGAACAGGGCCTGTTGCTGGCGATTCGCGGCGGAGGCCACAACGGAGCCGGGCTGGGCACTTGCGATGATGGCCTGGTCATTGACCTTTCCCGCATGAAGGGAGTGCGCGTGGATCCGGCTAACAAGACCGTCCGCGTGCAGGGCGGCTGTGTGTGGGGCGACGTGGACCACGCCACCCATCCTTTCGGCATGGCCACGCCCACCGGCTTCATTTCCACCACCGGGGTTGGCGGTCTGACCTTGGGTGGCGGAATTGGCTACCTCAGCCGCAAATATGGTCTGACCATTGATAATCTCCTCGCCGTGGACATGGTACTGGCCGATGGCCGCTTGGTGACCGCCAGCCCCGAGGAGAATGACGATCTCTTCTGGGCGGTGCGCGGCGGCGGCGGTAATTTTGGCGTGGTTACCTCGTTTCTGTTCCGCCTCAATCCTGTGAGCATGGTGTACGCGGGACCGACCCTGTGGCCGCTGGAGCAGGCGGCCGACGTCATGCGCCAGTACCGAAAATTTATTTTGGAAGCGCCGGAGGAGGTCAACGGCTGGTTCGCTTTTCTTACTGTGCCTCCGGTCCCGTTGTTCCCCCAGCACCTGCAAATGCAGAAGATGTGCGGCATTGTCTGGTGTTGTAACGAGCCGGCGGCGGATGCCGAACGGCACCTGAAGCCCATGCGGCAGTTTGGCAAACCCGCATTCGATCACGTCGGGCCCATGCCTTTTCCGGTGCTGCAGAGCTTTTTCGACCCGCTGTTCCCGCCGGGCATGCAATGGTATTGGCGGGCCGACTTTGTCAATGAGTTGAGCGATGAGGCCATCGCCCTGCACGTGAAATACGGGTCGCAACTTCCCACCCCTTTCTCCACCATGCACCTTTACCCCATTGACGGCGCGGTCCACAGGGTGGGCCCGAATGACACTCCCTTCAGCTATCGCAAGGCCAATTGGACGGAGGTCATCGTGGGCGTGGATCCCGATCCGGCGAACGGCAAGAAAATTGCCGACTGGGCGAAGGCTTATTGGGACGCGCTGCATCCCTATTCCGCGGGGGGCGCCTATGTCAACTTCATGATGGAGGAAGGCCAGGAGCGGGTGGAGGCCACCTATCGCGGCAATTACAAACGCCTGGCTGCCATCAAGAAGAAATATGACCCGGATAATTTGTTCCGCGTGAACCAGAACATCCGGCCAGCCAGTTAGGGGGCGCGGTCGAGTTGCCTGCTCGCCATGCTAGATTATGGTTTGCTGGGCCCAGGGCCTGTGCCCTGGGCTCAGCTTCGCGGCTCCGGTAAGAGAGGTGAGTGTTCATGCCAAAATTTGTAATCGAGCGAGAAGTGCCGGGAATCGGCAATCTTTCGGACGCGGAAATCCAGGCCATTTCCCGAAAATCCATGAGCGTCCTGAAGGACATGGGTCCGGAGATTCAGTGGCTGCATAGCTACGTCACTGGGGACAAGATTTACTGTGTTTACCTGGCTCCGGATGAGGCCACTATCCGCGACCATGCCAAGAGGGCGGGATTTCCTGCCAATCGGGTCTCAGCGGTCCGCCGTCTGATTGACGCCAGCACCGCGGAATAGCGGCCTCCCTTATTCGCCAGGGAAGGCAAGCGCTTCCTGGACGGCTCTGTCCACCGGCATTGCCCATCCTTCCATCCAGGCAGTAGCCGCCGCCGTATCCGCCAGAGCCTGACGGGCACAATCCAGGCGTTTATCCAGCCGGGCCTGCTCGGCCGGGGGCAGCGGCACGCCCAGATTACGGCGCAGCGCCGCCGCTGCTCCTGCCAGGCGCAAGGAGCGCTCGGCCGCACCCTGACCGGCGGCGGAGGATGCGAGACACTCCAGCAGCCGCGCGATTCCCCGTTTGTGGCCCAGTTCCTGAAAAATGGTCATGCTTTTTGCAAACAGCGATTGCGAACCCGGGTGGTCGCCCTGCTCGCAAACCAGGGCTCCCAAATCCGCCAGGCATCCGGCAATGCCCCAGCGGTCGTCCATTTCACGGAACATCGAAAGACTTTCGCTGTAGAGCCTGGCTGCCTCCACCGTATTGCCCTGATCGCGCGCTATATCTCCCTGATTGTTGAGGGCGCGCGCCATCCCACCCCGATCATGCAATTCGCTGAAGATGGAGAAACATTCCTGATAAAGAGACTGGGCCTGGCTATAGTCTCCCTGCGACTTTACGACATTAGCCAGATTGCTGAGCGAACGTCCCACGCCGGCGCGGTCGCCCAGCTCTTTCCACGCCGTCACGTTCTGCTCCGCGAGCGCGCGCGCGGCAGCCAGGTCGCCGCGGTTTCCAGCAATCACCGCCATCGCATTCAGGGCGATGGCCGTGCCCCATTTGTCATTCAGATGGCGCGCTATGGCCAGACTTTCCTCAAAAAGAGCGGTCGAGGATGCGTAGTCGCCCTGATCTCCTGCCAGCACGCCGGCCGCGAACAAGGCGCGAGCGCGCGCGTTGGTGCGCGCCGCCGCTCCCGGTAACTGCAGAACCTTTGCCAGCCGCTCCCGACCCTCGGTAAGGTGGTCGCGGGTCTCCCAGAACCCGAAAAGCGCGGCCGCCAGCCGCAAGCCCCACTCCGCGTTTTGCGCGCGGATGAGCCAGTCCAGCGCGGAGCGGCAGTTGTCATGTTCGGATTCCAGCAGGTCCAAAGAGGCGGCCTCCGCGGTCTGGGCCACGTTGGACGCTTGCTCCTCGGCCAGGACCAGGCAGTAGGCGGCATGGGCCCGCCGCGTGGGCTCCTCCTCGCCGCTGGAGGCCAGGCACTCCAGCCCGTACTCGCGGATGGTCTCCAGCATCACAAAGCGCGATTCGCTACCCCCCACATTGATCTGCTGGGCCAGGCTCTTGTCCACGAGGGAAGCCATGCCGTCCAGCACATCTATGCCCAGATCGCCTTTGGTGTCGCACACCGCCTCCACTGCCTCCAGGCCGCATCCGTTCACGAAGACGGACGCCCGGCGGAACAGCTTCTGTTCGGCTGGGTCGAGAAGTCCATAGCTCCAATCTATGGCTCCGCGAAGCGTCTGCTGCCGCAAGGGAAGATCTCTGGCTCCGCCGGTGAGCAGGCGCAAGCGGCTGTCCAGCCGGTTCTGCAGGGTGGAGGGCGGGAGCAGCTTGATGCGGGCCGCAGCCAGTTCAATGGCAAGAGGAAGGCCATCCAGGCGGGCGCAGATTCTGGCCACTGCCTGGGCGTTGTCCTTGCCCAGTTTGAAATCGGGCTTCACCGCTGTGGCGCGCTGCAGAAACAACCTCACCGCCGGCGATTGCGCCAATTCCTCCGGAGAAGGCGTGCCTATGGAACTGGGCAACGGAAGCGGCGGCACCGGAAATTCATTTTCGCCATAAATGTGCAGCGGGGCGCGGCTGGTCACCAGAACCTTGAGCTTGCTGCCCACCGTGAGCAGGTCGGCAACCAGTTCAGCCGCCGACATCAAATGTTCAAAGTTGTCCATCACTAGAAGCGTGAGCATACGTGAAGGAGCCTGGAGATACTCTTTCAGTAGCTCAACCGGCGCCTGACCTCCGCTGCCGCGGAGCCCCATAATTTGAGCGATGGTGGCGGGCAGCAGCCCCGGCTCGCTCACCGGCGCCATAGGCACAAAGAAGACGCCGCCCGGAAAGTTGCCGAGCGCGCCGCCGGCCACCTGCAGGGCGAGGCGGGTTTTGCCGATACCTGCCGGTCCGGTCAGAGTAATGAGCTGTGCCTCCGGCCGAAGCAACAGTTCCTGCACCGCTTCTATTTCAGCTTCGCGTCCCACAAAAGTCGTGCGCTGGGCGGGAAGATTGCTGGGACGCATAACCGCTTCCTTGGCGGCGGTGTCGCCCACACGGTCGCGGATGGCGGCCAGATCCCGGGCTAGATCGAGGGTAGAGGCGTAGCGCCCCTCCGGCCTCTTGGCCAGGCAGCGCTCCAGCAACCAGCACAGCGGCGCGGGAGCCTGCGGGTTGAGCGCAGCTACGGGCGTGGGCTCGTCACGCAGAATAGCCACCATGGTTTCCGCGGGTGTCGCTCTGCGAAACGGCGGCTGTCCGGTCACCATTTCGTAAAGCACTGAGCCGAAGGAAAACTGATCGGAGCGGAAGTCCAGCGCGTCGCCGTTGGCCTGCTCCGGCGACATATACCCCGCGGTTCCCATCACCGTGCCGGGAATGGTCTGGGTGAGAGTGTCGGTAATGCCGTCCTCGGAGTTGGCGAGCTTGGCCAGCCCGAAGTCAAGTATCTTCACGAAGTCATCCTGGGAAACCATCAGGTTTTCAGGCTTCAGGTCACGGTGCACTACCCCCGATTCGTGCGCCTTAGCCATGCCCTCGGCAATCTGGGTTGCTAGGTGCATCACCTTGCGTAACGGCATGGCTCCGCGTGCCATCAACTCGCGCAGAAGTACTCCCTGCACCAGTTCCATGGCGATGTAGTAGGTTCCGTTGACCTGTCCCAGTTCGAAGATGGTGACGATATTGGGGTGGTTGAGGGCGGAGGCGGAGCGCGCCTCGCGCTCAAAGCGCTGCAGATGCTCCTGGCTGGGCGCAAACTGGCCGGACAGGGTCTTGATGGCGACCTGGCGGCCCAGGCGGCAGTCGCGCGCGCAGTACACTTCGCCCATGCCGCCGGCGCCCAGGGCGGAGAGAATTTCGTAGTTTCCGAATCGCGTGCCGGACGAGAGCGTCATGAGATCATCGGACGGTGCCGTTTCCTCGGCGTTGGCGCATGCCGCTGCTTCATTTATGCTGGTCGCGGGTTTCCAGTTGCTGCCTGCCGTCGGTGGAATCCGGAGCCCGCGAGGCACACAATTATGCCCGCACCGTCTGCGCCCCGGGCCTGGTGTCAGCAAATGAAAACAGGACAGAAGCTGGTGCTTCGGTCTTACCCCCACGCACTACGATGGCCAAAGCATAACAAAAACCAGGAGAAAAAGAGATGGATGTTCGAGCGCGGCAACGCCCTTTGAAAGAGCAGTACCGCCAGGACCCCAATGCTTCCCGCATCACCCTGCGGGCCAAGGGCGCCGAAACCGCCACTCCGCTGGCCTGCTCGGTGGATATTGGCCGCGCCATTTATGGGGCAGAGGCCCACAAGGGGGTTGGTGGCAGCGGCGCCGCCGCGTGCTCCGGTGACCTCCTGCTGGGCGCCCTCGCAGCCTGCGCCCAGATCACCTGCCAGATGGTGGCCGCCGCCATGGGAATCGCCACGGAGGGCATCCAGGTTACGGTGGAGGGCGACCTCGACCTGCGCGGCACGCTGGGCATTTCCCGGGACGTGCCCGTAGGCTTCGACCGCATCGCGCTTCATTTTGATGTGCGTGCTCCCCAGGCCACGCCGGAACAACTGCAGGCCCTGCGCGAAAAAACCGAACAATATTGCGTGGTTATGCAGACCCTGGTCCGGCCGCCAAAAATCGAAAGCCAATGGACTTAGCCGGCGGCATGCTTCGGGCGGCCGGTCGGCAGAAATCATCGCAGGAAGCGTTACTTTCCAGCCCGATTTGGGTTCTATACTGGAAGGCGAACGGGCGGAGGTATTTGTGCGTGTCCTCACCTTTGTTTTGTTATGCGCGGTGCTGGGCTGGGCCCAGG
>DASVBI010000011.1:0-3877 GCA_036375915.1 Terriglobales bacterium
CGCAAGGTCTACGACCAGATGCCCGAACCGCGCTGGGTCATTTCCATGGGCTCGTGCGCCAATTCCGGCGGGATGTACGACATCTACAGCGTGGTTCAGGGGGTGGATAAATTTCTTCCCGTGGACGTGTACGTGCCCGGCTGCCCGCCGCGCCCGGATGCGTTCATGGAGGGCCTGGTTTTGCTGCAGAAAGCGGTGGGCAGCGAGCGCCGTCCGCTGAGCTGGGCGATTGGTCCGCAGGAAGTGGAGCGGGCGCCGCTTCCCTCCTTGCGCGACCTGAAGATGGAGCAGCGAAGGAAGGTCAAGAACCTCAAAACTCCCGACGAAATCTGAAAGATGCCAGTGGCTGCCAGCACGACCGTAGTTGACGAGCTGCAGGAGAAGTTCGGTTCGGCGGCGATCACCGCGCAAACAACCCGCGATTCCATCCCGACGTTCTGGGCGACACAGGACAAGATCCGCGAAGTGGTCGGCTATCTGAAAAACGAAATCAGCCAGCCTTACAAAATGCTGTACGACCTGACTGCGATTGACGAGCGGGTACGCACGCATCGCGAGGGGGAGCCGGAGAGCAAGTTCACGGTGGTTTACCATCTGCTCTCCTTCGAGCGCAACCAATACGTTCGGGTGAAAGTTCCGCTGACGGCAGAGCCTGCGTCTTTGCCCAGCATCACCGGCGTGTTTCCCGCGGCCAACTGGTATGAGCGCGAGGCCTGGGACATGTTTGGGGTGGTGTTCGAGGGCCATCCGCATTTGGCGCGCATCCTCATGCCGCCGACATGGAAGGGGCACCCGCTGCGCAAGGACCATCCGGCGCGGGGCACGGAGATTGGTCCCTTTCACCTGGACGAGAGGAAGGAAGAGCGGGAGCAGGAAGCGCTGCAGTTCAAGCCGGAAGAATGGGGTATGCGGCGGAGCCATGAGGGCGCCGACTTCATGTTTCTGAATATCGGGCCGCAGCATCCCGGCACCCACGGGATCATGCGGGTGGCGTTGCAACTGGACGGCGAATTCATCGTGGATGCGGTCCCCGACATCGGTTATCACCATCGCGGCGCGGAGAAGATGGGCGAGCGCCAGAGCTGGCACACATACATTCCCTACACCGACCGGGTGGATTACCTGGGCGGAGTGATGAACAACTTTGCCTACCTCACCGCGCTGGAGCGGCTGGCGGACATCCAAGTGCCGCCGCGGGGGCAGGTCATCCGGGTGATGATGGCGGAACTGTTCCGCATTATCAGCCACCTGGTGTGGTACGGAACGTTCGCGCAGGATGTGGGGCAGCTCTCGCCCGTGTTCTACACCTTCAACGACCGGGAGCGCGCGCTGGGGATTGTGGAAGCGGTGTGCGGAGCGCGCATGCATCCCAACTGGTTCCGCATCGGGGGCGTGGCCCAGGACCTGCCGCAGGGGTGGGAGAAGATGTTCCGCGAGTTCATCGCCTACTTTCCGCCCCGTCTGCGCGAATACGACCGCGAGATCATGGCCAACCGTATCTTCAAGGGGCGCACCGTGGGGGTGGGCGCGATGAGCAGGGAGGAAGCCATCGAGTGGGGCGTTACCGGGCCGAATCTGCGCGCCACCGGGCTGGAGTGGGACTTCCGCAAGAAGCAGCCCTACTCGGTTTATGACCAGTTTGAGTTCGACATTCCTACCGCGACGGCGGGCGATTGTTATGCGCGCGCCCAGGTGCGAGTGGAGGAAATGCGGCAGAGCTTGCGCATAGTCGAGCAGTGCGTGAACAACATGCCGGAGGGGCCGTATAAATCCGACAATCCGCTGGCTACTCCGCCCATCAAAGACCGCACCATGCACGACATTGAAACCCTGATTACTCATTTTCTGAGCGTGAGCTGGGGGCCGGTGATTCCGCCGGGTGAAACGCTGGGCGCGATTGAAGCCACCAAGGGCAACAACGGTTATTACCTGGTAAGCGACGGCAGCACGGTTTCGTACCGCACCAGGATTCGCACGCCGTCATTTCCGCACCTGCAGGTGCTGCCCCTGCTATGCCGGGGGCTGATCGTTTCCGATCTGCTGGCCATTCTGGGCAGCCTGGATTATGTGCTGGCCGACGTGGACCGGTAAAGGAGGATGAAGACTTGCCGCTGAGCGCCGAAGAGAGACAGGAGATTGAGGCCGAGTTTGCCCGCTATCCCACCAAGCACGCCGTCTGCATTGACGCCATGAAAATCGTGCAGCGGCACCGGGGATGGGTTTCGGACGAGAGCCTGGAGGATATCGCGCAGCTGCTGGAGATGTCGCTGGACGAACTGGACGGCGTGGCCAGCTTCTACAACCTGCTGTTCCGCAAGCCGGTGGGGCGCCACGTGGTGCTGCTGTGCGACAGCGTGAGCTGTTGGATCATGGGATACGAGCGGCTGCGCGAACGCCTCTGCAGCAAGCTGGGCGTGCGCCTGGGCGAGACCACCCAGGACGGCCGCTTCACACTGCTGCCCATAGTCTGCCTGGGGACGTGCGACCACGCGCCCGCCATGCTGGTGGATGAAGATCTGCACCGCGACCTCGATCCGGAGACCGCCGCCCAGGCGCTGGAGAACTACAAGTAGCGTGGAGAAGCCGCTCACCCAACACGTGCGTCCCGATGGCCAGGCGCTTGACCTGCGCGCTTACGAAGCGGTTGGCGGCTACCAGGGCATGCGCAAGGCGCTGCGCATGGACCCGCGGGAAGTTCAGCAGGTGGTGAAGGATTCCAACCTGCGCGGGCGCGGCGGGGCCGGATTTCCCACGGGAATGAAATGGAGCTTCGTGCCCATGGGAGCGGATGCTCCCCGCCCCAAGTATCTGGTCTGCAACGCCGACGAGATGGAGCCGGGGACGTTCAAGGACCGCCTGCTGCTGGAGGCCACGCCGCACCAGCTTATCGAGGGCATGAGCCTGGCCGCCTGGGCCATTCAGGCGGAGGTGGCGTACATTTTTCTGCGCGGCGAGTATGTGGAATCGGCGCGACGGCTGGAGCGGGCGCTGGCCGAGGCGTATGAGGCCCGGTATCTGGGAAAGAGCATTTTGGGCTCGGGCTACAGCCTGGAAATGTACCTGCATACCAGCGCCGGCCGCTACATGTGCGGCGAGGAAACCGGGCTGCTGAACGCGCTGGAGGGGAAGCGCGCCAATCCCCGCAGTAAGCCGCCGTTTCCGCAGGTTTCCGGGCTGTTCGGCAAGCCCAGCATCGTGCAGAACGTGGAAACGCTGTGTTGCCTGCCGCACATCATCAATAACGGAGCGGAGTGGTTTAAGAAGCTTAGCCTCACCGCGGACGGCGGCACCAAGCTCTATGGAGCCAGCGGCAAAGTGAAGCGGCCGGGCCTGTGGGAGCTGCCCATGGGCACCACCGTGCGCGAGCTGCTGGAAGAGCACGCGGGGGGCATGCGCGAGGGCGTGCGCTTTCGCGGCCTGCTGCCGGGGGGCGCTTCCACCGATTTTCTGACCGAGGAACACCTGGACGTTGCCATGGACTTCACGGCGCTGCAGAAAGTCGGCAGCCGGATGGGTACCGGGACCATGATCGTGCTCGACGACCAGACTTGTCCCGTGGGCATGGTGTGGAACCTGGAAAAGTTTTTCGCCCAGGAATCCTGCGGGTGGTGCACGCCCTGCTGGAGCGGCTTGAACTGGACGGAGCGCACGCTGCGGGCGCTGGAGCAGGGACAAGGCAGGGAAGAAGATCTGGAGAAGCTGGCATTTCAGACCTGGTTCAACGCGCCGGGAAATACTTTTTGCGCGCTGGCGCCGGGCGCGGTTGAGCCGCTGCAGAGCGCGCTGAAATATTTTCGCGAAGATTTTGAGCGGCACATCCGCGAGAAACGCTGTCCCTGGAAGCAGGCATGACGACTGTTTACATTGACGGCAAACC
>DASVBI010000422.1:0-4176 GCA_036375915.1 Terriglobales bacterium
CCCACTAAGCCGGCGGCGGAGAGAATAGAACCCAGCCCAAACCCAAACTTCTTTCTTGTGAGCTTTGCTGCCATGTTTGTCCTCCCTCTAAAGTGACGTGCGTAATTCTCCAATCGTGCTGCTGATCAGGGCAAAGCAAAAGTAAAGATATCGTTGCCGGCGGCGATGGCCACATACTGTTTCCCATTGATGGCATAGGTCATAGGCGAAGCATGGAGAGTCTGGCCGGTATTGAAGTGCCAGAGCGGCTCTCCCGACCCGGCATGGACGGCTTCGAATGATTCCGCATCATCTCCGAAAAACACCAGTCCTCCCGCGGTGGTCAGAGTTCCGCCCGCGGAAAAGCCGCGCCCAACCTGTGTGTACCTCCAGGCAATTTTGCCGGTTCTTAAGTCGTAAGCGAGCAGCGATTTTTGGGCATGCTCGCCGGGAATTCTCCGCACCCCGGTCGAATAGTAGGTCCGTCCCGGCGCAAACCGTTGCGGCCTGGTGAAATACAGCTCGCAATCCTCGAGCGCCAGAAAATACAGAAGCCCGGTGGTGGGATTATACGAGGGAGAGAACCAGTTCGTGGCTCCGGCGTAGCTGGGGCATATGCGGGTGCCGTTGGCGGTCGGCATTATGCCGGTGCGGATGGGGCGGCCCTGCGAATCCACGCCCTTCGCCCAGTTGAGCCTGTCCACAAACGGGGTCGCCGAAAGAAACTGTCCGTTGGTGCGATCCAGCAGGTACACAAAACCGTTGCGATTGGCTTGCAGCAGCAATTTGCGCGCGCGGCCTTTGTACTTGTCGTCCACCAGGACCAAGGTTTCGGTCGCGTCGTAATCGAATAGGTCATGGGGAGTGAACTGGAAATGCCACTTGAGCTTACCGGTATCGGGGTCGAGCGCCAGCACGCAGTCGGTATAAAGGTCGTCGCCAGGGCGAACGCCGCCATCGAAGTCGGGTGAGGGATTGCTGGTGGTCCAGTAGAGCGTGTTCAATTCGGGATCATAGCTGCCTGGCATCCATGTGGTCCCGCCGCCACGCAAATAACTAGTGCCCGGCCAACTGGAAGAGCCGGGCTCGCCGGGAGCCGGAATGGTCCAGAAGCGCCACGCCAGCTTGCCGGTGCGGGCGTCGAAGGCGGCGAGGAAGCCGCGCACTCCGTCGTCGCCACCCGAAGTTCCAACCAGTACCTTATCGCGGACCACCAGAGGCGCGCTGGTGGCGCCGTAATTTCCCGCCGGGGCATAGGAAACATCCCAGAGCAGGTGGCCGGAGCGCGCGTCCAGGCAGAGCAGGTGCGCATTATCGGTTTCCACGTAGACGCGGGAGCGCCACAGCGCCACTCCGCGGCTCACGTGTTGCGCCGCGTCATCTATCAACCCTTCGCTGATGGGGCGGCTATAGTGCCAGATTGCGCGGCCGGTCTGCGCATCGAGGGCAAAAGTGTCATTGGCGGCCGTGACCAGCATGATGCCGCTGACCACGGCGGGTGTGGCTTCGAGCACGCTGGGCAGCGGCGAGTGAAATACCCATTGCGCGCGCAACTGGCTCACGTTGACGGTATTGATCTGACCCAGGCTGCTATACCGCCGGCCCGTATAGTCGCCGTTATAGGAAATCCAGTTGGCTCCCACCGGCTGGGCCAGCAGGTCCGCGGGCTGAACATGAAGGACGGCTGCAATCGCCGGCGTGCTCTGAGAGACTGCCACAGGGCACAGCGATGCGCATAGAAGGGCCGTCAAAAACAAAGTGCGCAGATGTCTCCTGGGGCCCTGGGTTGTTGCTGCCGGCATCGAATTGGTTCCTGCCTGGGTGTGGTCTGGCATTGGCCTCATCACCGGCCGCAATCACAGGCGTCCAAACTTGCGGATGGCTTCAGCGAGCGACTTGTATTTTTCAATGTAGGAATACATCGAGTGTTCCTTAAAGTCCATTTGTTCGGCCAAGGCCAGGACGGATTGTGCCTGGGCGCGAGGAACCACGACCACGCCATCGGAATCGGCAACCACGATATCATCCGGATTGACAGTTACGCCGTCGCAAACCACGGGAATGTTGGCGCCGGCAAAGCGATAATGTCCCACCGATGTTGAGGGAACGATGCCGGTGGCGAACACTGGAAAGCTAATTTTGCGAAGCTGCGGCAGGTCGCGGACGCCTCCATCAATGATAGCGCCCGAGAAATCTCTTGCTGCCATTGCCGTCCCCATCAATCCGCCCATGCCGGCAATGTCGGCGCCGTCCTCGACGACCATGACATAAACAGACCCGGCTTTGCCCTGATCAATGGCGGCCACCATGCCGCTGAGCGCTTTGGGGTCGCGGTTCCCCTCGTCCTTCTTCAGCAATACGGTGAGGGCAGAGCCTGCGAATTTGGCGGGAAAGATGGGACGCATGTGATGCGTCATGTACATTTTCTTCCCGGTGATCTGCTCTACGGCATCGGACACTGAGGCAACTTCGACGTGCCGGAATCCGTCGAGTAGGGCCGTGGCGGGATTGGCAGACGAAACGCTTGGAGCCTGGGCGTAGGCCACGGCAGCGGCCACCGCCAGGCCCAGCATCAACACCAGCAGGCATAAGCCCGAAATCCGTTTTGTCCCTGTCGGAAAAGAAAATTTGTTCATGAACCCTCCAGGTTGTATATATGTGCGCGGACTCTACCATCGTTTTGCCAGGTGTGAAAGAGCAGGCCGGGAACCATTTCCGGCCGCAAAGGAGAAATTAAACATGAGGCGGCAATCTTCTGCAGTTCTTGGCCTGACGGTCTTAGCGCTGTTTTGCATGCCCTTCGCGTCGCTTGGTTACGCGCAGCAAAAGAAGGTGATAGCGGGAGGCGAAGGTCTTCCATTCAGTGACGGCATAGTAGTTGGCAATACGCTTTACATTTCCGGGCAGCAGGGAACTGACCAGCATGGCAAGTTGAAGCCCGGCGGCATCAGCCAACAAACCCAGGCTACGCTGGAGAATATTGCGAGAATTGTGAAGCAGGCCGGTTTTGAGCTCAAAGACATCGTGGCGGTCAACGTATACCTGGCCGACATCAACGAATTTCCGGAAATGAACAAGGTTTACAAGAGCTTTCTTCCTGACCCCAAGCCCACGCGCACCACGGTGCAAGCCGCGGGCCTGGTGAACCACGCGCAGATTGAGATCTCCGCCATTGCGGTAAAGCAACACTAGCCGCCCGTCCTTGGTGCGGGGATAAGAGTTTATTTTTTTAGCATTTTGACTGGGCAAAGCGCCCTCATTGTGTTTGCGTGGCTGAGCGCACGGGGAGAGCAAAGGAAAATACCGAGCCCTGGCCCAATTGGCTGGTCACATTAATGGTGCCGCCATGAGCTTCCACGATGGCTTTTGCGATTGCGAGCCCCATGCCGGTTCCCTGGATTGTCGAACGATGTCCACGGCCGCGATAGAACTTGTCAAAGATGAGCGACTGCTCAAAGGAGTCAATCCCCGGGCCCCGATCTGAGACACTCACCGCAATGGCTCCGTCTTTCCTTTCCGCTGTGATGCGAACCGGTGAGCCGGGTGGGGAGTACTTGCCAGCATTTTCGAGCAGTTGCTGCAGTACGGCCTTGATGCGCTCCACATCCATGCGGAGGAGCGGAAGTTGAGGCGCGACCACGACTTCGACGGGATGTCCTGCCAGCACCTGACGGGACTCTTCCAGCGCCGCTGAAATGGGTATTTCTATGGAAGCCTCTTGCGCTCGAAGTTCCACCTGGCCGGCATCGAGGCGCGCCATTTCCGCGGCCTCCTCCACCAGGTGATTAAGGCGATCGGTTTCCTCGTCAATTACCGCCAGCAGATCGCGATTTTGTTCCGGGCTCAAGTTCCGATCTGAGAGCAGGCTGGTGGCCGCGGCTTTGATCGAGGTCAGGGGTGTGCGGAACTCATGAGTCACCGAGTCCAGCAGCGCGGATCGCAGGTTTTCCGACTCGCGGGCCGCTTCTGCCTGGCTGAGCTTTTCCACAGCGCTGGCGCGTTCGATGGCGATGGCAGCCAGGCTACTGATGGCTTCGCGAGTTTCCCGGGATAACAGTCCACCGGCGATTCCAATTGCCCCCACGGTGCGGACCCCCAGGCGCAGCGGCATCAGCCACAGCCGGTGTTCTGGTTCCACCACCGGATCGCCGCGTGCGGTTACCGCTTTGAGTTGTTCGACTTGCAGAGCACGAATGT
>DASVBI010000241.1:0-12360 GCA_036375915.1 Terriglobales bacterium
ACCTGGCGTTCACGCACAGCCACGTGCTGAAGGCGGCGGAAACCACGATTCAGCAGGCGCAGGCGGAAGAGATCACCGCCAATCTGCGCCCCAACCCGGTGCTCAGCGGCGATTCGCAATTTCTGCCCCTGTTCGGCAACCCCCCGGGTTCCAGCACCTCCGACACATTACAGCAGTTGTCGCAATTCGATGTTGGAATCGGGTACCTGTTTGAGCGCGGCGGCAAGCGGCAGCACCGCCTGCGGGCGGCCCGCGATTTGACCACGCAGACGCGCTCGCAGGTGCTCGATGCGCAGCGCACCCTGGCTTTCAATGTGGCCCAGCAATTCATCGCCGCGCTGCTGGCTGATTCCAACCTGCAGTTCGCGCAGCAGGACCTCAGCAGCTTTCAACAGACGGTTACCATCAGCGAAGAACGCTACAAGGCCGGCGACATCAGCCAAGCCGACTATTTGAAAATCAAACTGCAGCTGCTGCAGTTCCAGACTGATGTGTCGGCCGCGCAGGTAGCGCGGGTGCAGGCCCTGGCCAGCCTGCGGCAGTTGATGGGCTACACCGCGGTTGCGGAGAACTACGACGTGGCCGGCGACCTGGCCTACACCCCAGTGAAGGTGAACGAGGACGATTTGAAGGCCCTGGCCTTGCGCCAGCGTCCTGACCTGATAGCGGCGCAGCAGGGTTTGACCGCCTCCCACAGCGCCTATGAATTGCAGCGGGCCAACGGCAAACGCGACCTCAACCTGGCTTTCAATTTCTCTCACGTTTCCGGCTTCAGCTCGGGATCATTGTTCGGCAGCATGGAGTTGCCGGTGTTTGACCGCAACCAGGGCGAGATCGCGCGCACCCGTTATGCCATCACCCAGGCCCAGGAGAACGCCTACGCCGCCAGCGATATTGTGCTCACCGACGTGGAGAGCGCCTATGCGGCGGTTACTACCAACCAGCAGGTGGTGCAGCTCTATGTGGGCGGGTACCTGAAGAACGCCCAGGATTCGCGCGATATCAGCGAGTATGCTTACAGGAAAGGCGGGGTCAGCCTGCTCGACTTTCTGGACTCGGAGCGCAGCTATCGGGCCACCGAACTGGCCTATCGCCAGTCGTTGGCCTCGTACATGACGGCAGTTGAGCAACTGAAGGAAGCGGTCGGAACCAGGAATTTGCCATGAGCCAAGTGAATCGTAAGCTGCCGGGGCATTGCGGCTGGCACCTGGCCGCCACGTTTGGTCTGGCGGCGGTGCTGACGCTGGCGGCCTGCAGCCAGAGCGCTCCCAAAACCGCCGAGGCGGCCAATCCCAGCAGCGGGGGAGCGCTGCTGTTCTCGGTGCCGGCACAGCAGATGTCGCATGTGCAGGTGGTGACGGTCGAGCCCGGCACCCTGCGCCGCGTGTTGCGCCTAAGCGGCGCCGTGGCTTTCAACGCCTTCCGCACCACGCCGGTAATCACCCAGGTGAGCGGGCCGGTAAGCCGCGTGGTAGCGCAGCCCGGCGAGGTTGTCCGCCAGCACCAGCCCATGCTCTATCTGGCCAGCCCCGACTACTCGCAACTGCGGGCCAATTACCTCAAGGCCCGGGATGCGTTCAGCCTGGCAGACAAAAACTACGTCCGCTCCAAGGATCTGTACGCCCACAACGCCATCGCCGAGCGCGACCTGCAGGCGGCAGAATCAGCCCGCACCCAGGCCCAGGCGGACATGGTGGCGGCGGAGCAGGCGCTGACCATCATCGGCATTTCCAGTCCTGAAACCGTTGTCTCCAAGCCGGCATCGCCGGAAGTGCCGCTGCTGGCGCCTATCGCCGGCGAGGTGGTGGAGCGCCTGGTCTCACCCGGCCAGGTGGTGCAGGCGGGCAACACGCAATGCTTCACCATCTCCGACATGAGCACGGTGTGGGTGCTGGCCAATGTGTTTCAGGACGATCTGGCTTACGTGCACGTGGGCGACCCGGTGGACATTACCACCAGCACCTACCCGGGGCAGGAATTCCGCGGCCGCATTTCCTATGTGGCTGAAGGGCTGGATCCGGCTTCGCACACGGTGCAGGCCCGGGTTGTCACCCAGAATCCGGGGCGGCGTTTGAAGAAGGACATGTACGTGACGGTGACAGTGGCGGCCGGCGCCATTAAAAATGCGCTCACCGTGCCTGATTCGGCGGTGCTGCGCAGCGCCGAGAACGAGCCGTTTGTCTATGTCTCCGTCAACCAGAACGGTAACCAGTTCGCGCGCCGCACGGTCAAGCTGGGGGAGAGCAATCACGGGGTGACCCAGATTCTGGACGGTCTGAAGCCGGGGGAACGGGTGGTGGGCGACGGCAGCTTGTTCCTGCAATTTGCCAATTCACTGCAGCAATAGGGGAGAGACGGGACCAGTTCCGCGCTAACTAGGGATGATTCACCGCATCGTTCAAGCTGCCTTGCGCCAGCGCTTTCTGGTGCTGATGTTTACCGCCTTCCTGGCGGTTGCCGGAATCATTTCCTTCCAGCGCATGCCGGTGGATGCCTACCCCGACCTCTCCCCACCCATGGTGGAACTGATTACCCAGTGGCCGGGGCACGCCGCCGAAGAAGTGGAGCGCCTGGTCACCCTGCCCATTGAAATAGAAATGAACGGGGTGCCGCACATGGAGGTGATGCGCTCCATCTCGCTCTACGGGCTCTCCGATATCCGCCTTACCTTCGAAGAGGGCACCGACGATTACTTCGCGCGCCAGGTGGTGTTCGAGCGCCTGGGCCAGCCGACCCTGCCCGCGGGCGTGACCCCCACCATGGCGCCGCTCTTCAGCCCCAGCGGCCTGGTTTACCGGTACGTACTGGAGAGTCGCGATCGCAGCCCACAGGAGCTGAAGACCTTCGAGGATTGGGTGGTGGAGCGCGCCTACCGCTCGGTGCCGGGAGTGGCCGATGATTCCGGCTTTGGCGGCGCCACCATGCAGTACCAGGTGCTGCTCGACCCGGCGCAAATTTACGCCTACCACCTGAGCGTACCGCAGGTAATGAACGCTCTGGCGGCCAACAATGGCAACGCCGGGGGCGGCTTTTACTCACAGGGCGGCCAGTTCTACTACGTTCGCGGCCTGGGCCTGGTGCGCAACACGGAAGACATTGGGAACATCGTGGTGGGCAGCAGCAAGGGCGCGCCCATCCGCATCAAGGACATCGGCCAGGTGGTGATCGGGCACGCTCCCCGCCTGGGTGAATTCGGTTTCGAAAAAAACGATGACGCCGTGGAAGGCGTCATCCTCATGCGGCGCGGCGAGCAGACCCAGACCGTGCTCAAGGGGGTAGAGGAAAAAACCCGGCAGCTCAACCAGCAAATTCTGCCCAAGGACGTGAAGGTTCTGCCCTATTACGATCGCAGCGAGTTGGTGAACCTGACCACCGACACGGTAGAGAGCAACCTGCTGCGCGGCATGTTGCTGGTGCTGGTGGTGCTCATCTTTTTTCTGGTCAGCATCCGCGCCGCCATCATCGTAGCCCTCACCATCCCGCTGGCGCTGCTGTTTTCCTTTATCGTCCTGCATGCCCACGATGTCTCCGCCAACCTGCTATCCATCGGCGCCATAGACTTCGGCATCATCATTGACGGCACCGTGGTCATGATGGAGAACATCTACCGCGAACTTGCGCTGCGCGAAGGCCAGCCTATCCAGGTCAATGAGGTGATTCTGACCGCCGCGCGCGACGTGGACCGACCCATTTTCTATTCCGTGGCCGTCATCATCGCGGGATATCTGCCCATCTACGCCCTGAGCGGACCTTCCGGCAAGCTTTTCCACCCCATGGCGGAGACCATGTCCTTTGCCCTGATTGGGGCGCTGATTCTCACTCTCACCCTCACTCCAGTGTTGGCTTCGCTGTGGTTCAAGGGCGGGGTGAAGGATCGCGTCAACAAGCCTTTCGAGTGGATCAAGGCCAAATACGCCCACCAGCTCGACTGGTCGCTGGACCATCCCAGGCTGACGCTGCTTATTGCGACTGTAATTTTTGGCGCCACCCTGCTGCTGGTGCCCTTTATCGGCGGTGAGTTTATGCCTCACCTCGACGAAGGCGCGCTCTGGGTGCGCGCCACCATGCCCTACACGATTTCATTCGAGGAGGCCAGCAAGATTGCGCCCCAAATCCGGCAGATTCTGATGTCCTACCCGCAGGTGACGGTGGTGGGCTCGGAGTTGGGTCGTCCTGACGACGGCACCGACCCGACCGGCTTCTTCAATTGCGAGTTCTACGTCGGTCTTAAGCCCTACAAGGACCAGGCCTGGCAAAGCGGCAATATCCGCGACAAGCAAGAGCTGATTGCGTCGATTGATTCCCGCTTGCGCACTTTTCCCGGCATCATCTTCAACTACACCCAGCCCGCCGAGGATGCGGTGGACGAAGCGCTCACCGGCCTTAAGAGTGCGCTGGCGGTCAAAGTTTACGGTTCGGACTTGCAGGTGCTGCAGAAGACCGCGCTCGATATCAAGAAGACGTTGTCCCAGGTGCCGGGTTTTACCGAGTTGACGGTGGTGCGCGAACTGGGGCAGCCCAGCCTGCTGGTGGACGTGGACCGGGAGAAGATTGCGCGTTACGGCATCAACGTGGCGGACGTGGAAAACGTGGTGCAGGCCGCGGTGGGGGGGCAGGCGGCTACCCAGGTTATTCAGGGCGAGAAGCTATTTGACCTGGTGGTGCGCATGCAGCCCCAGTTCCGCAGCAGTGCCCAGCAGATCGGCAACCTGCAGGTGGGCGCGCCGGATGGGCAACTTATTCCGCTTTCTCAGCTGGCCACCATTTCCCAGGGCACTGGCGCCTCCTTCATCTACCGCGAGAACAACTCGCGCTACATCGGAATTCAATACAGCATTGAGGGCCGCGACATGGCGCGCGCGGTCGAAGATGGCCAGCGGGCGGTGAATAAGGCGATCATTTTACCCGAAGGCTATTGGCTGACCTGGGGGGGCGAATACAGCCAATACACCGAAGCTAGAAGGCAGCTCAACATCATCGGTCCACTGGCCGTAGTGATGATTTTCCTTATCCTGTTTGCGCTGTACGGCAATTTCAAGTTCCCCATGTCCATCGCTTTGGGCGTAATCATGACCGAACCGGTGGGGGCGCTGATCGCACTTAAGCTGACTCACACTCCTTTCAGCGTTTCCTCGGTGCTGGGCTTGCTGGCGCTGCTGGGCGTCTCGGTGGAAACCGCGGTCATTCTGGTCTCCTACATCAACAAGCTGCGCCTGGAAGGGAGGGACATCCGCACCGCCACCCGCGAGGCCGCGCTGTTGCGGCTGCGCCCCATCATGATGACCGCCCTGGTCGCCGGACTGGGTCTGCTTCCGGCCGCCCTCTCTACCGGAATCGGCTCCGACACGCAGAAGCCGTTTGCCATCGTTATCGTCACCGGCATGGTTTCCCGCCTGTTGCTGGGCTTCTTCGTGGATCCCACCTGGTACATGGTGGTGGCCCGCGACGGTGACGTGCTGCAGGTGTAAGGTTTCAAGGTTTCAGAGGTTGGACGGTTTCCGGCGACGACCACCCCCTTTGAAATCGTCATTTTGAAGAAGCGGGAGCCGATCCCGCTTTGCGGGAGAGGCGAGCGCGACGAAGAACCTGCTTTTACGTACCCTGCAATGATTGTGAAACCCTGAACCTTGGAAACCCTGAAACCTGTGAAACCTGAAACCGGACCTTTCCTCACCCCTCCATCTCTACCACCTCATAGTGGCTGACGAAGTCATCAAAGCTGCTGAGCACCGCTTGTGCCTTCGGCGCGACCACCGCCTTCTCCACGTCGGTCCCCGCAAACTTCTGGATCGCCTCCATAGAGTCCCACAACGTGAGCACCACAAATTCCACCTCCCCGTCGCCCCTGCGGCGAAGCAGGTATGCCCCGCGATGTCCGGGGATGGCGCGCAACTCGGGAAACACGTTATCAGCTAAGTGCTGAATATACCTTTCCGCATTCGCCGCTGTGGTCCGTCCTTTCCATTGCCGCGCGATGTGCTCCTTCCCCGCGGAAGCTTTGCTCGGAGCCGCCGCGCCCGCCGGTCGCATCGGCTTGGCCGCTTCTTCCCCCGCCACCGTCGTCCATTCCCGCACATACCACCGCTTTACCGCGCCGCTGGTCACGTAGGGGTCGGCGCGGGCGAACTTCTCCGCCACTTCCGGCGAGTCGCCTTTGAAGAGCAACACCGCGCCGTCCACGGGATTGGCCAGCGCCCCGCCCAGCACCAGTTCACCGCGTTCGCTGGCCTGCCAGGCTTTTTCCAGGTGGGCGGCGCGAAATTGGGCTCGCCGGGCAATGTAGTCCTCGCCAACTTCGTAGAAAAGAAGGTAGTGCATAGGGTCGCCGCTCCTTTCCAGATGATGGGTTTGGATTTCCCGCCAGAGGCTCAGGGTTCAAAGTTTCAGAGTTTCACAATCATTACAGGGTACGTAAAAGCAGGTTCTTCGTCGCGCTCGCCTCTCCTGCAGGGCGGGATCGGCTCCCGCTTCCTCAGAATGACAATTTCAAGGGGGTGGTCGTCGCTGGAAACGTTGAAAGCTTGAAACCTGTGAAACCTTGAACCCCGCCCTGGTCACCGATTACCGGCGTAACCGTCACCTGGTACCTTCGGGCCATTGTCCTTCCGTGTGCCCGGCGCTACTGTTCGAGAAAGCCCCGGTTGCCCCGGCCGCGGGAGGGGTGAGACCAATGAAGCCTTTGCAAGTTTGGTGGGTGGCTCTGGGATTCCTGGTGGCGCGCTGGGTTTTCAAACGGCAGCCCATCCCTGATCCCGTGACTCGCCTGCGTTCCATGGGCGGGCTGTAATCTGGGTTATATACAGGGCCCTGGCAGCTTACGGCTGTTTTTCCGTGGCTGCCACAGGATGCTGCGCGCTTTTCTGCAGCAGCACTTCTTCAATTTCGGGGTAGAGGGGGCTGATGCGCTGTACCAGCTTCCACTCCGCCATCGCCTGATCGTGTTTCTTTTCCTCCCACAGCACCGCGCCCAGCAGGAAGTGGGCGCGGTCATTGTTCGGATTCACCGCGACCGCCTTCTGCAGAAACGTTTCCGCTTCCCCGAGCTTGCGCAGGTGGAGCAGAGCTTCCCCTATCAGCATCAGGGCATTATCGTTCTGCGCGCCCTGCGGCACTGTCTGTAAAAGGGCTAATGCCGGACCGTAGCGGTGGTCCTGAATGACAGCTGCGGCGTGGCTCAATTGATCGCGAATGTGCTCCGCGGCTGCTCCCTGTTCCCGCTCCGCCTTGCCCACCGGTTCAACGTTTTCCACTAAGGGCTGCACCCAGCTTGTATCCTCGGGCTGAGTTGTGAAGCGGCAGGCCACCAGGGTGTATCCCTGGGTGCCGTGGCCGAAGGTGGCCTGCCCAAACAGTATTTGAGCCCGGCTGCCCACCAGTTCGGAACGCATCTTGTACCTGGTGGCGAAAGCCTCGTCCACCTTCGCGTCAGAGACGTACTCCACCACATCCAGCTCCGCCCGGCCTGCCTTCATCTTGCCCAGGTAGTGGACCTCTCCCGGCCGCAGGGATGGTCCCACGGTCACCGCGTGTAGCGTGCTGCGCATCATGAACCCGCCGGAGACCATGGCGTAGTAACGCGAGGCTTCCGCTGACCACAAGCTCAGGTCCATTTCCAGGCGGCGGCTGAGCCGGTCGCCCGAGGCCAGAGATTCGATGTAGCCACTGCGATAAGGCGGGCGATCAAATCCCCACACGAACACCACCGCCTCCGTGTTGGGGTTATAGAGCGGCAGAGAACGGTCTTCGCCCAGCTCCCAGGAGCGCTTCTCCTGCCATTCGGCGGGCGCGCTGACCCGGATATAGCGGTCGTAGAGCACCTGCTGATTGCCGGGCGTGGGCTGCGGTTTCGCCACTGATGCCGGTGCGGCAGCCGGTTGATTACCGGGCACCGACTGGGCTTGGGCACAAATCGCGGCGGCAAACGCCAGCCAGCACAACAGCCAGCTACGGAGGCCTGAGCCGCGTGGGACGAATCTAAGGGCGGACGGCATAGCGGTCTTTCTTTAAACGTAGATTGGGCTTCTTCAAGATAGTGGCACAGGAGGGCCAAAGGTCAAGTGACCATGGGGAAGCCTCCCCGCTTGTGCTACGACCAACGTGACCCCGCCTGCCGGCTGCAAGTTGTCCCGCTCTGGGTAGAATTTCTAAAACTGTGCTGCTCTAGTAATTACTTGAGTTCGCTGGTGCTGGAGTCGGCGCCAGAGCCGATAGAATGCGATTCAGGGGGAGCTCTTACTTGCGCATGAGGCATATGGTTGGGGGACTGCTGCTGGCCCTCGCGCTGGGGCTTGGCTCCGGGGTGCAGGCCCGCGGACAATCCAGCGACCCGGGGCCGTCCCTGGGCGACGTCGCCCGTGCCCTGCGTGCTAAAAAGCAGGTCCACCTGCCGGTGATTACCAACGATAACTTCTCCCGCTTGCCGCAACTGATCCGCGAAACCGAGCAACGGGCGCTCGCCGCCGGACTGGTGTCGGCTCCGGTTGCGGTCAAGCACGCGGAACCGGAAATCACGTGCAGCCTGGCTTTCAGCGCCCAGTCGCCGTCGGCGAAAGAGGCTGATGCCTCTACGCCCCAGGATCTTCCTGCGGGCGCGCTGGCCAAACTCGATGGTCCCGCGGTCATCAGTGGCGACACGCTGCAGCTCTCCATTTATAACGGCAGTAGCTGGGATGTGCAGGAAATCACGGTGGGGCTGACGGTGGTGAAGCGTGAGAACCAGGTGGCTGCTCTGGTGGGTCCCGCGCAGTTGCTGCCCGCCAGCGCGGGCGCAGGCCCTCTGCCCGCGCTTAAAAAGCCGGACGAGACTTTTCTCTATCACCTGAAGGGTTCGGCGCCGCCGCTGTCCACCACCGCCTTCAAGCAGGAACTGGGGCTGAACCTGGGACCCAACGAGGAGTGGCATTGGGCCATCCTGCAGGCCCGCGGCGTCCCCCCGGGGGCTCCCTAAGAAAACCAATCTACCAGGGAGATACAGAGGCACGGTACCTCTGGACGGCCGAGCCCCTTCCGAAACCAACTACGAACTACTGGCTACTGACCTTCTCCATTTTGCCGCTTTTGGCGCTGCGATAGGCGGCGTCCAGGATCATCTGGTTGGTCCAGCCTTCCTCTCCGGGCGCGGGAAACGGCGAGTTGGCTTCGACCGCCTGGGCGAACGCATCCACCTGGCGGGCATAGGCCAGGTGATTGGAAACGCGTTCGGTGTCCACAATTTCGCCCTCGCGCAGCAACTCGATGCGGATGGGATGCTCGACATTGAGCGCGTCCTCGGCGCGCAAAACACCGTTTTCGCCCACAATTTCCAGCGGGGTGCGATAGGCGGCGCGGGTCGAGACCAGCACCACGCCCAGCACGCCGCGGCCGAACTCCAGGGACAGGACCGCCGCAGCTTCGACGTCGCCCGATTCCCGGTCGGCCGTGGTGCGGGCGCTCACCCGCAGCACCTCGTCCTGCAGGATGAAGCGCAGGGCGTCAATGCAGTGCACGCCCACGTCGGCGATGGGGCCGCCGCCGGCAATGGCCCGCTGGTTCAGCCAGACGCGGGCGTGGTTTCGCCCGGGGTAGGAGAACTCGCTGCGCGCGAAGGTAACCTTGCCCAGCTCATGGGACGCCACCCGTTCCCGCAACCGTGCCGTGCTGTCCTCAAATCGGAACACCTGGGCCACGCCCAGCGGCAGCCTGGCTTTATGCGCCGCTTCCACCATCTTCTTGCACTCGGCGGCGTTCATGCCCATGGGCTTTTCTACCAGCACCGGCTTGCCATGCTTCAAGGCCAGCAACACGTCGGCCAGGTGGCTGGCGTTGGGGGTGGCCACGAACACGGCATCCACTTCTTTGGATTTGCACAGCTCCTCGGCGGAATCGAAGGCCAGGGGAATGCCGAACTTTCTGGCTGAGGCTCGCGCCTCCTCCAGCTTGCGGCGGCTGAGCGCGCTCACCCGGCAGCGCTTGGCTTCGGCGAAGCCCGGCATCAGCCGTTTCACCGCGTGCAGCCCGAATCCCAATATTCCGAAGCGAATCATCAGGTGTAAGGGTAAAAAATAAAAAACAGCAGCGACAGCGCCGCCAGCACCCACAATCCCGGCTTGACCTCCCGGAAGCGTCCCGCCACCAGCTTGCAAAAAGGATAGAGCACAAAGCCGGCGGTAATGCCCACGCCGATGTTGTAGGTGAAGCTCATCAAGGCTACCACGGCAAAGGCGGGAATCAGTTCCGTGAAGTCGTCGAAGCGGATCTTGGTGATAGGAGCAAGCATGAGCAGCCCCACCACAATCAGCGCCGGGCCGTAAGCCTGGGGCGGTATGGCGGCTACAAAGGGCGAGAAGAAGAGCGTTCCGGCGAAGCACATGGCCGTGACCACCGCGGTCAGCCCGGTTCGGCCGCCGGCCTCCACTCCCGTGGCCGACTCGATGAAGGCGCCTGCGGTGGTCGTTCCCACCAGGGCGGCGAAAGTGGTGGAGAGAGCGTCCGCAATCATTGGGCGCTCGATTTGTGGCAGGTTGCCATTCTCGTCCAGAAACCCGGCGCGCGCTGAAACACCAATCAGAGTTCCCATGGTGTCCACGAACGCCATCACGAAAATAGTGAGCACCACGGGGAAGAATCCCCAGCTCCACGCCTGCCTCAAATCCAGCTTGAACAGAACTGGCGAAAGGCTGGGCGGCAGACTGACCCAGCCGTGCGGCGGCGGCGCCACTTTGGCCGCAAAGGCCAGCAGAGCTGTGGTCACAATACCAACCAGAATGGCGCCAGGGAAGCGCCGGATCATCAGCACCGCCATAAGCACGAAGCCAAAGATGGCGACCAGCACCGGGGCGGAGGTTACATGCCCGGTGCGCACCGGCGCGCCCTGCGTTCCCAGCATCACGATGCCGGTCTCATTCAGGCCCACGAAGGTCAGAAACAGCCCGATGCCCACCGCGAAGCTGTAACGCAGCGCCGAGGGGATGGCGTCCACCAGCCATTGACGCAGTTTGACGACGGTGAGCAGCAGGAAGAGCACTCCCGCGATAAATACGGAGGCCAGCGCCGCCTGCCAGTTGTAGCCCAGCACCTGGACCACGGTGAAGGCGATGAAGGCATTTTCCCCCATGTAGGGGGCGATGGCGAACGGCCGGTTGGCGTAAAGGCCCATCAGCAGCGTGCCGAAAATGGCGGTGACGATGGTGGCCACCATGGCGGGCTGGGCGGGGATGCCGGCCGATTTGAGCACCGCGGGGTTGACCACGATGATGTAGGACATGGTGACGAAGGTGGTAAAACCCGCCGTGACCTCCCGCCCCAGTGTGGTGCCGGATTGCTCCAGGCCGAAATGGCGCCCGAGGAAGTTCTGGGGCGCGCGGGCAGGGGATCGGGGCACGGAGACGGTCATGAGTTCCTCTCAATAGAAGCCGAAGCGCTGTTCCTGTCAACATCGGGCCTGCAGGTAACCTGTCCGCAGCATAGGTTAAATGCCAACTGCTAAGTGCCAACTGCTTCCATTACAATCGCACCACCCATGCCGCACACCCTGTTTGCCGCCGATCTGGGAGGGACCAAACTGGCGGCGGCTGTGCTAACGACGGAGGGCAGGTTCCTAGCCCGCAAAACCGAGGCGGTGGACGCGTCTTCCACCCTGGCGCCAGTGGAGCAGATTTGCCGGATGGCGCGGGAAATGGCCGGCAAGTTCAAGATTCGGGGCGCGGGCATCGCGGTGCCCGGCCTGGTGCGCCGCAACCATACTGTATGGGCGCCCAACCTGCCGGGATGGGAAAAGGTGCCGCTGGAGCATCTGTTGCGCAAACGGCTGCAGGTTGCGGTGCGGGTGGAAAGCGATCGCAATGCCGCCGTGCTGGGAGAGGCGTGGCGGGGCGCGGCGCGCGGCAAGTCCGAGGTTGTGGTGCTGCTGGTGGGCACCGGCATCGGCGCCGGAATCCTCAGCGGGGGCGAGGTGCTGCGGGGGGCGCACGAACTCTCCGGTTGCGCGGGCTGGATGGCTGTTTCCGAAGCGGACGGGGATGAAGTCCGGCGCCATGGCGGGTTGGAAGCTTTTGCCTGTGGCCCGGCGCTGGTGCGAGCCGCGGCCAACAGCATCGAGGCGGGTTTCGGCGGCAAGCTGGCGGCTCTATCCGCCCAGGAATTGACCGCGGAAGCAATCGCCCGCCTGGCTCGCGAGCACGACCCTTGCGCGCGGCAGATTTTTCAGCGCATGGGCAAGTTGCTGGGCCTGGCTGTGGCCAACCTGATCAGCTTGTTCGATCCCGAAGTGGTGATTGTGAGCGGCGGAATGATTGCCGCCGCCGACCTTTTCTTCGAAACCCTGAAGGAAACTGCGCTGGCGCGTTGCCAGCCACTGGCCGCCCGGCAGGTGCAGATCAAACT
>DASVBI010000738.1:0-5566 GCA_036375915.1 Terriglobales bacterium
TTCACGAGCACCTGGTCGCCTTCCTTCAATTCATCGCGGATGTCCTTAATGCGGTGCTCGGCCACCTCGCTGATGTGGAGCAAGCCGTCGGTGCCGGGCAGGATTTCGACGAAGGCGCCGAAATCCGCCAGTCGTGAAACCTTACCCAGGTAGGTTTTGCCCACCTCGGCGGTGGCGGTCAGGTCGCCGATAATCTGCAGCGCCTTGGCCGCCGAGGCCTGGTCGTTGGAAGCCACGTTGACGCGGCCCGAATCCTCCACGTCAATCTTGACCCCGGTCTGCTCGATGATGCTGCGGATCATCTTGCCGCCCGGCCCGATCAGGTCGCGAATCTTATCCACGGGAATCTGCAGGGTATAGAAGCGCGGCGCATAGGTGGAAACCTTGGAGCGCGGCTCCGGCAGCGCCTCGTTCATTTTGTCGAGGATAAACAACCGCCCCCGCTGCGCTTGTGCCAGCGCCTCCGCCATGATGGCCGGGGTAATGCCGCTCACCTTGATATCCATCTGCAGCGCGGTAATGCCTTCGCGTGTGCCCGCCACCTTGAAGTCCATATCGCCGTAGTGGTCCTCGGCGCCGGCAATGTCGGTCAGGATGGCGTAGTCGTTATCCTCCTTCACCAGGCCCATGGCAATTCCAGCCACCGCTGAAGTCAACGGGACTCCCGCATCCATCAGCGAGAGCGAGGCCCCGCAAACCGTGGCCATGGAAGAAGAACCGTTGGATTCCAGGATGTCGGATACCACCCGCATGGCGTAGGGCCAGTCGGTTTCCGCGGGCAACACCGCGCTGACCGCCCGTTCCGCCAGCGCGCCGTGGCCGATTTCTCGCCGTCCCGCGCCGCGGAGGAATGCCACTTCGCCCACCGAAAACGGGGGAAAGTTGTAGTGCAGCATGAAGCGCTTTTTGGCTTCGCCCTCGAACACTTCCAGGCGCTGCATGTCTTCGGCGGTGCCCAGGGTGGTGGTGACCAGCGCCTGGGTTTCGCCGCGGGTGAAAATGGCCGAACCGTGGGTGCGAGGCAGGACTCCCACCTCTATAGAGATGGGCCGGATTTCATCAAACGCGCGCCCGTCCGGACGCCGCTTCTTCCCTATCACCTGGTCGCGGAAGATCCGCTCCCGGATCAGTTCGTAATACTTGGCCAGTTTTTCCCGGCTTTCCACATCCTCCTCAGGCAGGGCTTCCACCAGCTCCTTCCTGTAAGCCTTCACCAGGTCGTAGCTCTCCGCCTTGGGATGTTTTTTGGTATCCAGCGCGTCCGCGAGCCTGGATTCCACCTTGGAGCGCAGCTGCTTGTAGTACGCCTCATCAATCTCGGGGGGAGTGAAGGCCCGCTTGGCCTTGCCCACGCGTTCGCGCAGTTCGTTGATCGCGGCGCAGATCTTCTTGATCTCGTTGTGGCCGAATTCGATGGCATCCACAATGGTCTGTTCCTGCACCTGGCTGGCGCCGGCTTCGATCATCACGATGCCTTCGGCGGTGCCAACCACCATCAGGCGCAGCAGCCCGGCTCGCATTTCCTCGTAATTGGGATTGATCACAAACTGGCCGTTGACCAACCCCACCCGCACCGCTCCGATCGGGCCCAGGAATGGGATATCGGACAGGGTCAAGGCGCAGGAGGCGCCGTTGATGGCCAGCACATCGGGATCGTTTTCAGTGTCAGCCGACAGGACAAAAGAGATGACTTGAGTTTCACAGCGGAAGCCCTCCGGGAACAGCGGCCGGATGGGCCGGTCAATCTGCCGGCTGGTGAGGATTTCGCGTTCGCTGGGCCGTCCTTCGCGCTTGATAAAGCCGCCGGGAATGCGCCCGCCGGCATAGGTATATTCCCGGTAATCCACGGTAAGTGGAAAGAAATCAATGCCTTCCCGTGGCTCCTGATTGGCCACTGCGGTCGCCAATACCACGTTGTCGCCGGAGCGCACCACGGCGGCGCCATGCGCCTGCTTGGCCAGCCTGCCGGTTTCGAATGTAAGTTGTCTGCCGCCGCTGAGTTCAACTGAGACTTCTTGTTTCATGTTTATCCTTCCAGGAATTTCTTAGACGAGGCTCACGGAACAGGCCAAGGCCGAGGAGGGTAGTTCCAATGTGGCCGATTTCGACGCAACTTGCGGAAGACCACCAGGCCGCCCTCCAGGTGAACCTGGGGCCGGCGCCCGGCGGACCCGCCCTGCGGGTATCCCGTAGACACAACTACTTGCGAATGCCGAGTTTCTGAATGACGGTCTGGTATCGCTCGGAGTCGTATTTCTTCAGGTAGTCCAGCAAGCGCCGCCGCTTGCTGACCAGCATGAGCAGACCGCGCCTGGAGGCGTGATCTTTCTTGTGCGTCTTAAAGTGTTCCGTCAGCTGACCAATGCGCTCGCTCAACAGCGCTATCTGGACTTCCGGGCTTCCCGTGTCCGTAGCGTGCGTGCCATACTGGTCAATGAGGGTTTTCTTCTGCTCTCGGGCTAGCACTGAACCTGCCGCACTCCTATCTTCTCGTCTTTTTGTAACCAGTTACGAGACTAACACGCAGCCCGGAGGGGTGTAAAGACAAGCTGCGGGGCGGAGAACTTAATTTCCTCAGCTCACATCTAAGCGAATCGGAGATAATAGGAGTGCCACCGTCGCTCGTTATGATAACCACTTTTTGTCCCCGATGTGGGAGCGAAAACCCGTTCGATAATCAGTTCTGTGGCAAGTGTGGCATTCCCCTGCTGCAGCCCAAGCCGGCGGAGCAACCGGTGGCCGCCGGTCGCGCCAATGGTTCCCAACACGCGTCCTCGGCGACGGTGGAAGCTGAGCCGGACTCCGACCAGACCATTCACGGCCCTTCTTTTCTCGGCCTAAGCGACGAGCCCGAGCTTAGCAGCAGCTACCTGCTGGATGAGGAAGTCCACAGCAGCCACTGGGGGCTCTACCTTTTTCTGTTTGTGCTGGCGGCGGCTGCTGGAGTCGTTTGGTGGCAGGCCCGTAATGGCGGGCTGGACCGCAGTCATCTCGCCACCCTGGTGCAGACGGCGCGCAGCAAAATCGGGCAGGAGAAACAGGAAGCTGCGGCTGTAGCCCCGAATGCCAATCCGGCTGCGGCTGAGAATTCGGGTGTGAGCAATCCTTCACCCGCTCCGGGCGGACCTGACTCGGCCGCCACAGCTGGCGGAAAAACAGCGCCGGCAGTGGCCCCGCCCCCCAGCCCTTCGGAAATTCAAAGCGCGGCGGAAAAGCGGAGTGCTTCGGCTCCGGCCGCCTTGAGCCAGACGGCAGCGGCAGTCAAGCCGCCCAGCCCCGCGCCCGCCAGGCCTCAGCCCCGGCCCCGCGCGGCTACGGCTACCACCGCCACACCTTCGGCCGACGCGGAGAATGCCGCCCTGCTGAACGATGCGCAAAGGTACCTCTACGGCAACGGCGTTCCGCAAAGCTGCGATCGCGCTCTCGGCTATTTGCGTCAGGCGGTAGACAACGACAGCGCCAAGGCTAAGAGCACCTTGGGCAGCCTCTACGCCACCGGGCATTGCGTGCCCCTCGACCGGGCGGTCGCCTACAAGTGGTTTGCCTTGGCCCTGCGCCAGGATCCCAACAATTCCTACTTGTCTCACGACCTGGAAATGTTGTGGAACCAGATGACGCCAGCGCAGAAGCAGCTGGCGGTCCGCATGACCCAATAAAGCAGTTTCGAGTTTCGGAGTTTCAAGTTTCCGAATACAACGAGGAAGTAGAAGTCTGAAATTCGAGCGGCGGCTCGCTTGAAACTCGAAACTTGAAACTGGAAAACTCGATTATGGAAAAAGCCACCTTCGCCGCTGGTTGTTTCTGGGGAGTGGAAGCTTCCTTCCGTGCCCTGCCAGGAGTTACGGATGCCGTGGTGGGCTACACCGGCGGCAGCCTGGCCAATCCCACTTATCATGATGTCTGCACCGACCGCACCGGCCATGCGGAAGCATTGGAAATTACCTTCGATCCGGCCAGAATCTCCTACGACCAGCTGCTGGATCATTTCTGGCAGATGCACGATCCCACCACTCCCAACCGCCAGGGTCCGGACTTCGGAACCCAGTACCGCTCGGCCATCTTTTTCCACACTCCGGAGCAGGAAAAATCGGCGCGCGCTTCCCGCGAACGCTGGCAGTCACGGTTCTCGCAGCCCATTGTCACCGAAATTGTTCCGGCGACTGCGTTCTACCGCGCTGAGGAGTACCACCAGCGCTATCTCGCGAAGAAGGGCCTGAGCAGCTGCCATTTGTGAGTTCGGTAGCTGGTAGCTCACCACCTATTAACTGCCAGCTACTAACTACTAACTCCCATTTGCTCTTCGGTAATAGCCTGTTCTCCCGCTGGTAACCAGTGTGCCGGATTCCGCCGCGGTGCTGGACGAACGTAATGTTTACGTTCCCGGTGCGCGGGCCCATAGTTAGCGGCGTGGGCAGCGAACGGGCTCCGTTCCCTGGCCGCTTTACAGGAGGAACGACGCGATGCAAACGATGTTTGGCCTGGAAGTGTTATTTGCCAGCGTGGTCTGCATGACGACAGCCCTGACCTTCGTGGAAGTTCGGCGGCTGCGCAAAAAGCTGAAATAAGCTGGCAATTGTGCCGGCGGCGCTTCTCCCCGTTCGGGGCAAGCTGCCCAGGACCGACCGCCTGCGACGCGTTTTATTCACCTCCCCCTTTTAAATTTGCCTGGAGGAAACAATGGTCGCTCTGGTACGCAGAATGTGGTCAAACGATGAAGGTCAGGACATCGCGGAATACGCGGTGATGCTGGCCGTCATTCTGGTAATCGTGGTTGGCACGATCCGGTTGATCGGCACGCAGGCCAACAACGTGTTTTCTGAAACTGCCAGCGCCATCGGCAGCTAATCCCGCAAGCTCGGGTTCTCCCGCAAGCACAACAACGGGCAACACACACCTTCTCCGGGGAGCGTTGCCCGTTTGGTTTTGCCTACTTTGTTTCCGCCGGCACCCGCGCCTGACGCAGGTCGCGCCCGGTCATATCCTTTGGCTGGTCAATCCCCAATAGAGCCAGGATGGTGGGTGAAATATCCCGCAGCGAGCCATCGGGGCGCAGGCTGAAGTTTTTGTCTTCGCTGCTGACCACGATCAGGGGTACCGGGTTGGTGGTGTGAGCGGTGTGCGGGCCGCCGGTGGCCGGGTCAATCATCAACTCGGCATTGCCGTGGTCGGCCGTGATAATCATGGCCCCACCCCGCTGCCGCACCGCCCGCTCGACCTCCGTCAGGCAGGCGTCCACGGTTTCTACCGCCTTCACGGTGGGTTCAATCTGGCCGCTGTGCCCCACCATGTCAGCATTGGCGAAGTTCACGATGATTACGTCGAAAGCGCCCTTTTCCACCGCCTTGACTACTTCGGCGGCGATGCCCTGGGCGCTCATCTCCGGCTTCAGGTCGTAGGTGGCCACCTTGGGCGAGGGCACAAGCACACGCTCCTCGCCGGGAAATGGCTGCTCCACGCCGCCGTTAAAGAAATACGTGACGTGGGCGTATTTCTCTGTTTCCGCCACCCGCAGGTTGCGCAGGTTGAGGTTAGCCATCACATTGGCCAGAATGTTGTTCAGCGACTC
>DASVBI010000702.1:0-5450 GCA_036375915.1 Terriglobales bacterium
CGCAGGGAATGCGCAGCGCTCGCGGTGTTTTCTACGGCGAAAAATGGCTCCGGTGCCAGGAAACCGGCTCCGCCTGTTTGTCGGCGGGCTGACTCCCGAGTCCCGATAACCGACTCCTGGTTTTGGGTTTCTCTGTGTCTCCGTGCCTCTGTGGTCATAACGCTTTTTCCTTGCCTCGCGGCTGCGCAGGCCCAGGAGAAGGCACCGCCGGTGCGCGTCAACGTGCTCAACGTGTGTACACCCGGGGCAGCGGAGCAAAAGGAGATTGCCGCCGCCCTGGCGCGCATCCCGTCAAAGCCGGGCTGGGGTACAGACTTTGAGGTGGCCCGCGGCCGCACTACCCTGTCGCAGGATGCCGCCGCGGCGCTGACCGGCAAACGCAGCGCGCCTTCTGATTCCGGCCCGCTCTCCGACTGGGTGCGCATTCGTCGCGAATTTTCCGGCGCTTCGCCGTTCCTCAATGCGCTCTATTCCTTCAGCGTGGACAAGCGGAACATGGTGGAGACGCTGGTGTTCGCCGTCCGCGATCCCAAGGACCTGTTGCAGGTTTCGCTGAGTGAAACAGTTTCCGCGGTAACCAGTCCCGCGGCTGCACTGTCTGCCGGCACTCCTCCCGACCACATTCGCCTGGAGCGCTTCGGGAAGCCATCAGTCGTGCTGGCGCGCTGTGCCGGCGGTCCGGATGCGCCCAAGGTGGACCAAAGCGCCTACGAACCTCTGTTTCGGCGGGCGGCCACGATTCTGGCTACCTACCGCGCTGCGCTAAGGACTGGCCGCATCGTTCCTGAGGAACTGGCCCGAGTTCGTCCGGCTGCGGCCGCGCCGTCGCGCAAGAAATAAATTTCTTCGGACTGTACCCGACTCCCAGCCCTCGCCGTGCTCACCTGGCGCGCCTCTGCCGCACCGTTTTGGAACTCTGTTGTCCGTGGGAACACTTTGGGGATGGTTCCCGCAGCCGGGCTCGGGGTGCAGTTCCCGCCAAACCTAAAATGAGAAGCGGGGCACGCCTGTCGGCGACCGTGCGAATGCCAGTTCAGTAGCATGCTGGGGGTCGCCTATTAGACGGGATGCCCAAGCTATGAGCCGAGGCCGGCCTTGGCACAGCAACGCGATCGCAACTTCGGACAACCTATGGCACCTGAACTTCTCTCGCCCGCTTCGGCCCGTGTCTTGCAAACTGCTTTGCAGCAGACCCGGCAGGAGCTGCAATCGGAGCAAGCATTTTCCCGCACCCTGATCGAAAGCCTGCCGGCCCTGTTTGTCGTGATTGACCCGGTAGGAAAGTTTGTGCGCTGGAACAGCAAGGTGGAGCAAGTGCTGCACTACTCGCCTGCAGAGCTGGCGTCTATTTCCGTTATGGATACGGTGGCTGAGGAAGGCCGCGAGCTCATGCGCGGCAAGATCCAGGAATCCCTGGCAGCTGGATTTTCTGAGGCGGAAACGCTACTGCTGACCAAAGAGCAGGTAAAGATTCCCTTTTACCTGACCTCTTCCTTGCTGCTGGTTGAGGGCAAGCCCTGCATTGCCGGCGTGGGCATTGACATAAGCGAACGCAAAATGGCGGAAGAACGGTTGCGCCAGTCCGAGGCTCGCTACCGCCTTCTCTTCGAGCGCAGCCTGGCGGGGATTTTCCGTTACCAGATGGACCAGGGCCTGGTGGACTGCAACGAGGCCGGGGCACGCATCCTGGGCTACGCCTCCCAGCGGGAGCTTTTGTCCCAGAAGGCGGGCAATTATTTTGCCCGTCCCAGCGAGCTGGAAGGGGCGCTGCGCTCGCTGGCGCGCGATGGAATCCTCAAGAATTTCGAAACCTGTCTTCTACGAAAAGACAACACCCTGGTGTGGATTCTGGAGAATGTGAGCGTCACCGAATACCGGGATGGGCAGCCATTCGTGCTCGAAGGCACGTTTATAGACGTCACCGAGCGCCGGCGCGTGGAGCAGGCTCTGCGCGATTCCGAGCAGCGCATTGCGCTGAAAAATCGCCTTGCCGATATCTGCCTCACCGTGCCCGATGACGAGATGTACGGCGAGGTGCTCAGCGTCGTACTTGAGGTCATGCAAAGCTCCCAGGGACTGTTCGGCTACATTGACGAAGAGGGCGTCCTGGTAGTTCCTTCCCTGACCCGCGACGTCTGGGAAAAATGCGCAGTAGCCAATAAGAGCTTGCGCTTTCCGCCCGAGGTTTGGGGCGGCATCTGGGGACGCAGCTTGCAGGAAAAGAAGCCCCTGTGCAGCAACCTGCCGGGGAAAGTCCCGCAGGGACATGTGGCCATCGCCCGTTGCCTTAGCGTTCCCATCCTGCACAATAATGCTCTCATCGGATTACTGCTGGTAGCCAACAAAGCCACCGACTACGAAGAAGCCGACCTGGAGCGGTTGCAGCACATTATGGATTTCCTTGCGCCGGTGCTCCATGCCCGCCTGCAGCGCGATGCCCAGGAGCGGGCCCGGAAGCGCGCCGAAACCGAACTGATCGAGGCCAAGGAGGCTGCCGAAGCCGCCAACCGCGCCAAGAGCGAGTTTCTGGCCAACATGAGCCATGAAATTCGCACCCCCATTAACGGCGTGCTGGGCATGACCGAGCTTGCTCTCGATACCGACCTGACCAGCGAGCAGCGCGAGTACCTGGTGATGGCCAAGCAGTCTGGCGAAGTGCTCCTGGAGGTGATCAACGACATCCTCGACTTTTCCAAGGTAGAGTCGGGCAAGCTGGACCTGGAATGCATCGAATTCGTTCTGGCCGATTGCATTGCCCAGGAAATGAACGCCCTCGCCCTGCGGGCTCACGGCAAGCACCTGGAATTGGCATACCGCATTGCGCCCGACGTTCCCGCGTGCCTGGCCGGCGATCCCGGCCGCCTGCGCCAGATCATTCTGAACCTGGTCAGCAATGCCATCAAGTTCACTGATCGGGGCGAAGTAGTCTTATATGTAGACCAGGAAAGCAGCGACACCCAAAGCGTCGAACTGCACTTCCGCGTGGCCGATACCGGCATTGGCATTCCCCCGGACAAGCAGGCGCTTTTGTTCAACGCCTTCACCCAGGCTGACACCAGTATCAGCCGCAAATTCGGCGGCACTGGCCTGGGATTGGCCATCTGCGCTCGCCTGGTTGGCTTGATGGATGGCCGCATCTGGCTGGAAAGCACGGAAGGAGTGGGCAGCACTTTTCATTTCACCGCCCGCTTCGGCATGGCTTCGCCACCCCCGCCGGAGCCGGCCGCGGTGGACCTGCAGCAGGTGCGAATCCTGATTGTGGACGATAACCCCACGAACCGGCAGATTCTCAGCGAATATGCCGACGGCTGGAGTATGTGGCCTGTGGCGGTGGAGAACAGCCAGGCCGCTCTCGACGCCCTGCGTCTGGCTTACTCTGCCGGAGCTCCCTTCCGGGTGCTGCTTATTGACCGGCGCATGCCGGGGATTGATGGCTTCGCACTGGCCGAGCGGGTGGGGCGCGATCCCCAACTGGCCGGGCCCATCATCATGATGCTTACTTCCGACGGGCAGCGCGGGGACGGCGCCCGCTGCCGCCAGATGGGCATCTGCGCCTACCTGGTCAAGCCGATTCACCGGCCTGACCTGCTGCGGGCCATCCGCCTGGCCCTGGGCCAGGACCCCGAGCGCCATCCCGGCCTGATCACGCGGCACAGCCTGCGCGAGTCGCGGCGCAAGCTCTCCATCCTGGTGGCGGAAGATAACGCCGTGAATCGCACGGTCATAGTTAACTTGCTGCAGAAAATGGGGCACAGAGTAACCGTCGCCGAAGATGGCGAGCAGGTCCTAGCCCAGTTTCAGGAGCAGCCTTTCGACCTGCTCTTCATGGATGTCCGCATGCCTAAACTCGACGGATTGGCTGCCACCGCTGAAATCCGCCGCCGCGAGCGGGAAACGGGCGGCCACCTCCGGGTGGTAGCTATGACCGCCTCGGTGCTTCCTGAGGATCGTGACAGCTGCCTGGCCGCCGGCATGGATGGCTACATCTCCAAGCCGGTGGATTTTGCCTCTGTGCAGGAGGAAATTGAGCGGTATTGCGGCACCAGCTCCGTCCCGCAGCCGCATTGAACCTGCTGGGGCAGCGCCGGCCCTGCCTCGATTGCACCCCAGGCTCCTGCGCCCTCACAGCGGCACAACCGGGTTTTCCAGACCGCCGCATACGAATAATGGCGGAGAACTGAAACCAAAATCCCGCCGCACCATCTAAAATGATTCTGTCCATGAGCCAGGAAATTCGCGACACCGTCATAATTGGGGCCGGCTGTGCCGGCTTGACCGCGGCCATCTATGCCGGCCGCGCTAACCTCAAACCCCTGGTCCTGCAAGGCCATGAGCCCGGAGGCCAGCTCTCGATGACCACCCTGGTGGAGAATTTCCCCGGTTTCCCCGAGGGCATCCAGGGGCCGGAGCTGATCGAGAACATGAAGAAGCAGGCGGCGCGCTTTGGCGCCGCGTTTCACACCGGCCACTTGGTGCGCGCCGACCTGCGGCAGCGTCCCTTCGAACTCGATTTGGGCAAGGATAAGCTTCGCACGCGCACGCTGATTGTCGCCAGCGGCGCTTCCGCCCGCTGGCTGGGCTTGCCCCATGAGCAGGCGCTGATCGGCTACGGCGTTTCCTCCTGCGCCACCTGTGACGGCTTTTTCTTTACCGGTAAAGAGGTGGCGGTAGTGGGCGGCGGCGATTCCGCCATGGAAGAAGCGCTGTTTCTTACCCGGTTTGCGACCCGGGTGAGCGTTATCCACCGGCGCGACCAGTTCCGCGCCTCCAAAATCATGCTGCAGCGCGCCCAGCAGAACCAGCGAATCCGCTTCCTCACCGATACGGTGGTGGAGGACGTTTACGACGTGAATCAGCAGGAAGTCACCGGGCTGAAGCTGCGCAACGTGAAAACCGGAGCCGTGAGCGACTTCCCCGCCAGCGCCCTTTTCCTGGCCATCGGCCACGTTCCCAATGCCGCCATGTTTGACGGGCAACTCGAAAAGGATGCCGACGGTTACCTGAAGACCGAGAATTACGTGTTTACGCGTGTGCCCGGTGTTTTCGCCTGCGGGGATGTGCAGGACCGGCGCTACCGCCAGGCCATCACCGCTTCCGGCAGCGGCTGCATGGCCGCCATGGAAGCGGAGAAGTTTCTGGAAGAACACGGAAGGTAAGAGCTGGTAGTTGGCAGTTTGTAGTTGGTGGGAGCACGAGGTTCTGGCCGTCGCCGAGGAATTCACCAGCTACTGACTACCAGCTACCAACGACCGTTTGCTTACGCTCCCGGAATAGGCGCGCTCTTGGACGCGGGATGGAACTGCAGGTCGAGTGGATAGTAGGGCAGATCTACATGCACCGTGTAGTTGGCTGAAATGGCCAGGCTGCCGCTGCCTCCGCTGCCGACGCGCTGAACTATGATCTGTTCCGCGCGCAGCGGAATTTCCAGATCCTGTGCCTTTTTGAAAATG
>DASVBI010000361.1:0-3915 GCA_036375915.1 Terriglobales bacterium
TGAAGGGGGATAGCCGCCCAGACAGTATTTTCTAAGTTAATGTTGGCGAACCTGGCAATGCTGATTGTGGAAGTGAAGGGCCAGATTCCCTGAGCCCAGAAATAGCGGCGCAAAAAAACCGCCCGGAATCGGGCGGCTTTAGGGAGCTGGCACTTTCACGCTCGCCGGTTAACGTCTCGCCGCGGGCATGGCCACGGTGCGGCTGGCGGGTGGCGGAGGCGCAACTGGCGCTTTCTCTTTCTCCGCCGCGCCATTGGTGGGCTCCTTCACCAGGCCCAGCGCCTTGCGCACCTCGGTCTCGATCTTGACCGTAATGTCCTTGTTCTCTTTCAGGAACGTGCGCGCGTTCTCCCGGCCCTGCCCGATGCGCTCGCCCTTGTAGCTGAACCAGGCGCCCGACTTCTCCAGCACGTTGTGGTTCACGGCCAGGTCAATCAGGTCGCCTTCGCGCGAAATGCCTTCGCCGTACATGATGTCGAATTCGCACTCCCGGAAAGGCGCCGCCACCTTGTTCTTCACCACTTTTACCCGGGTGCGCGAGCCCACCACCACGTCGCCTTCCTTGATGGCGGCGATGCGCCGGATGTCGGCCCGGATGGAGGAATAGAACTTCAGCGCCCGCCCGCCGGTGGTGGTTTCCGGGTTGCCGAACATGACCCCGATCTTCTCCCTGATCTGGTTGATGAAAATCATGCAGGTGCGCGACTTGGAAACAATGCCGGTCAGCTTGCGCAGCGCCTGCGACATCAAGCGTGCCTGCAGGCCCATGTGGCTGTCGCCCATCTCGCCTTCCAGCTCGGCCTTGGGTACCAGCGCCGCCACCGAGTCCACCACCAGCACGTCAATGGCGTTGGAACGCACCAGCGCCTCGGCAATTTCCAGCGCCTGCTCCCCGTAGTCGGGCTGGGAAATCAGCAGGTTGTCAACGTCCACGCCCAGCTTGCGGGCATAGGCGGGGTCGAGCGCATGCTCGGCGTCCACGAACGCCGCCATGCCTCCTGCTTTCTGCGCCTCCGCCACCACCTGCAGCGCCAGCGTGGTTTTGCCCGACGATTCCGGCCCGAAAATCTCCACCACGCGGCCGCGCGGCATGCCCCCCACTCCCAGCGCCGCATCCAGGGAGATGGCGCCGGTAGAAATCACTGAAATGGGCACCACCGCTTCCTTGCTGCCCAGTCGCATGATCGAGCCCTTGCCAAACTGCTTTTCGATCTGCGACACCGCCAGGTCAATTGCCCGCACTTTTTCCGTCCGTTCGTCGGCCATAAGCTTGCTCCTGCCCGAATTGGGCGAATATGTAGTTCTGGGAGATTATCTACTCTTTAAAGTACACCTGTGCTCCCTTGGCGTCAGCGCCAGAATGCCGTCGAATTTCCACAGGATTCCCGCTTCGGGAGAGTATAGTCTAGAAGCGAACAAAAGGCGAACATAAATCTCCGATTTCCACACCTTTGCTGCACCTCTCTCAGCAACCCTGTGGAAATTTTTGTGGATTGGCGGGGCAGATTCGATTTCACTCGTCGCGCTCCCGCCGGCAAATTTCGCCGTGTCTCTGGGCCTCGGTGGCGAAGAACTGGATGGCTCAGAAGAGGTATTTCACGCTCACCTGAATCTGCCGCGGTGGTTTATCGCCATAGGCGTTGGCCGACAGGATGGAACCATAATTCCCCGCCGGACAAAGCTGGGCAGGGTTTTGGGCGCAGGAGGCTAAGTCAAACGTATGCGCTGGGATATCGAAGTTGGGGTGGTTCAGCAGGTTGAAGAACTCACCCCGCAGCTGCAGGCGATGCCTTTCACTATGGAGCGCAATACTCTTGCTGAGGGAAAAATCGAGATTGCTAAAGCCGGGGCCGGTGAGGATATTTCGTCCCTCGGTGCCGAAGGCCGGACCGAACGGCTCGGCGGCTGGCTCGGCAAATGCGCACTGGTTAAACCAGTTCTGCGCTGTCCCTACCTGGGCCGGGGCCTGGCAACCCGGGTTGGCAGCCACCAGTAGTCGCTGGATTGCACCTTGAATTCCTGAATGGCGTCCAGGGGAGGCAGGGCGACGTACTGGTTGATGTAGGGGTCGTTGTTATCTACCCCATCGAGCAGGAAGTTGTTGGACTGCTCGCGGGCGCCGTTGACGCTGATGGCGCCGCCTTGGGTGGAGTTTTGCGAACCTTCCGCCGGCAAGTGGGCCCCTGGCGCCAGCAGGGCGAAGACCAGGAAGTTGCGCTCGTTGAGCGGCAGCTGCTGAACCAGGCGGTCGTTGATTACCTGGCCCAAGGTGGAGGTCTCACTCTGCACGATGGGAGGGGTATCGGTGACGTTCACCGCTTCTGCGGTTGCGCCCACCCGAAGCGTGAAATCAAGGCGCACCGTCTGATCCACATCCACGTTCACGCCGTGAATAATGCTCTGGTGGAAACCCGCGCTCTCGACGGAAACCAAATAGCGGCCCGGCGGCAGAAACGCCACGGTGTAGTCGCCGTCTTCATTGCTCTCCGCATCGCGGCTGGTGTTGGTGCCCTCGTTGTGCACGGTTACACGCGCCTTTGGGACCACAGCGCCGGAGGGATCCGTTATGGTGCCGGTGAGGGTGCCGGTGGGACCGCTGGCAAACAGCGGCGAAGCAACCAGAAGCGCCAGCAACCAGACCCATACAAAAACTCGACGAGCCATCTAACCTCCGCGCAAGCGATTCGCGTGAACAAATCTCCCGCAGCGCAACTGGCCCTGAGCCTTGACCGATGATTCGGGTGCTGTTCCCGTAGCTTAGCGAGTCATCGCCGTTCTGGGTGCTCCACCAACCCTGAGCGCGGTATCCCGTACCCCCCTTCACGGATGCCGTTGGTGCTGTTCCATTGCCCTATTGGGGAAGGAGATCAGACAAGGCCCACTCAATTCGATTCACTTCTTCTCGAATCACCCGGATCGCTTGCTGATTGCTCGGATGCAGAGGCGCGATGGCTTCCGCGGCATGGCGGATCTTGTAGTTGCGATCCCGAATCAGTTTGATTCTGGCCGAGGTCTCGATGCGGTATTGATAAATTCTCTTCACCAGCTTCGTAGCCATCCACGCGAACGCCAGTCCAAACAACATCTCGATGGGCAAGCGGTCGGTCGCTCCGTCAAAATCGAGGAATACCAGGCGGTACACGGCTTCGCCCAGGCCCAGGGAAGCGAATATCACCCCCATGCCCACCACAGCCAGGGTCAACCGGTCCGTGCGTCCAAGTGCCACGCCCGAGTGTTTATCGTCATATTCTTGCGCCAACACCATTGCTCTCCCCCAACGTAATTTGAGATGGGCGGAACTTTACCACTTCTACGCCGCGAATGGGCAGTCTGGAAATTAACGGCGGCCGGGTCTGGGCACCTGCTTCGGGGAAGCGCAGCCCGGCTTTCACCGTTTCAGCAGGTCCACAGGTTCCCTTACATCCTGCACCCTGAAGTACTTAGCCAGCGCGGGATGCTTGCGTGCCACTTCCTCATACATGCCCCAGGCGATCTTGCGGTAGGACATGTGCCCAGCCTGGCCGGTGCGCAGTTCGGAGATGTAAACCGCCTCGGCAAAGTCCATTTTGAACAAAGTGCGCTTGCGGAAACCCAGGGGAATGGCGTACTGCGAGTTCTCTTCGGCTTCTGTCCCTGCGAACTTGATCAATTGCTCCACGGCTTGGGCACTGTTTCTCATAACCTGCTCGTAAGCTGTGATTTCCCCCGCCGCCTGCAATTCCTCGGGCACCTCGTAACCGTGGGCGATAGTGAATCCCTGACCAATCTGCACGCAGCGGCGGTGGCGGTGCATGTCGCGGAAGCCGCCTATATCCATCAGGATGTCGAAGCGCAACCCCTGGCCGGCGGCGAAGGCGCGCAGCAGTTCGTCGTGCTGGCCGCGATGGCGCATGCCAAGCTCAATAAATTCCTGCC
>DASVBI010000043.1:0-7229 GCA_036375915.1 Terriglobales bacterium
CGCGCTGGAAGGTTGCACGGGGGTGCTGCTCTCACCACAGCCTACGGTCCAAACGAGCAGTAATGTAATCGCCAGTCCGCCCAGACGGCGGTAGACCCAAGATCCTGCAAATAACATAAAAGTCCTCTCCCGAAACTATGCTTGGCGGCTCTCCCGCCCTACCGAACTATGAAGACACAGTGGTGGAGGGCTTTACGGTGATAACGCTGGAGGGAACTGCACGAATGGGCGGGGTGAGATTCGTTCTGGGCGCCAGCTTTCATTACGGTCCACACAACCTTTCACCACAGAGGACACCGAGGTCACGGAAAACATTCACCCCGAAGGACACGAAGGATACGCAGCACCTGCGGGACACAGCCTAAGCGAGAGGAGTATTTCGGTTCCGGTTGCATTCCTGGGAGGAATGAACTTTGCAAGCATGAGGATTTTGCTGACTTGTCGCCTCGGCTGCGACGTTACCCGGAAACCTGTACCTGGGGCTGCCAAGCCCGATTACTCCCCCCACAAATACCTGCAAGTTGCCGGTCAGCAAGGACTTGCCTCCGCTGTCCTGGAGGGGTGCCGCCCCCGCCAAGCGCCGCACAACCCGGCGCTTTCCCCCGGCTTCTAAGCACCCCGTCCCGCGGGCAAGTAGTTGCGTGGGGGACTGATTAAAGTTCTTTATCAGAGCGATAAAAACAATAAGTTTGACGGCGGCGCCGGTATAACCCAGAATCCGCAGACCAGTGGGGCGCGGATTCTCTGCCGGAAGCATCCCGCAGGAATTGCCGCCAAACCCGGAGGATACATGGCACTCCCATCTGTAAGCATCCCGCAAGCAGCGGGTTTTTATCTCAATTGCGCCGCCCCCGGCGCCGCGAGGCGCGACCTGCCGCAAGGGTTTGTGGAGTTTCTCCTTCCCTTCCACCGTCGCTTTACGCCGCGCCAGCAGGAGCTGATTGAAAAGCGTTATCAGGTTTTGAGTGAGGCGCACGCCTGCCGCCGCCCGCGGCACTTGGCTCCTTCGGCGGCCACCCGGGAGGATTGGCGAATCGAACTGCCGGCGTGGTGCGCCGACCAGCGCAACCAGATGACCGGTCCGGCCGACGACGCCGAACTGGTGGTCAAGATGCTCAACTCCGGCGCCCCGGGGGTCATGCTCGATTTGGAGGATTCCACCGTCAACGACTGGGAACACCAGCGGTTGGGCGTGGAAAACATCCTGCAGGCGCTGCACGGCACGCTCACCTTTTTCGACAAGAAGCGTAACCAGGTGGCCGGCATCAAGCCGAGCAAGACCGTGATCTGGGTGCGGCCGCGTGGCTTGCATATCAGCCAGGGCGGCGTATGTGGCGACGGGCCGACATCAGCCTCGCTGTTCGACGTGGCGCGGGTGTTTTATGGAATGGACCCCGCGCAGTTGCGGCATCCGCTCGCGATCTATATTCCGAAATCAGAATCAGCGGAAGAAGCTCTCTGGTGGCGCGACCTGTTTCAGGCCCTGGCGGAAGCTCGCGGCCTGCCGCCCGACTACATCCGGTGCATGGCGCTGGTGGAATCGCATCCCCTGGCGTTCCAGATGGAAGAATTTCTGTTTAATCTGCGCGAGCACATTGTGGGCCTCAACCTGGGACGTTGGGACTACATGGCCAGCCTCATCCACTTCAACCTCACCGACCCGGAGTGGGTGCTGCCCGACCGCAATACCATCCCGCATGACGTGCCGTTTTTCCAGCGCGTCCGCGAACTGATGCCGGAAATCTGCCACCGCCGCGGCGTTCTGGCCATCGGCGGCATGACCGCGCTTTATCCCAGCCGCGAGGACGCCGAGCTGAACACCCGCGCCCTGGCGGTCCTGGAAAAAGACAAAAAGAACGAGGCCGGCTGCCTGATGGATGGCGCCTGGACCGGGCATCCCGATCAAAACCAGATCGCCGTGAACCAGTTCCCTTATCCCAACCAGATGAACAAGCTGCCTTCGCGCGATTTGAGCCGCGACCAACTGGAGCGCGCGGGCATGGTGCGGGACGGCCATTTCAACCGCTATCCCGACCTGCGGGCCGTACCCCGGGGGGTGGGCGCCCGGACACTGGCCGGCACACGGGCGGCGGTTCGCACCGTTATCCGCTACCGCAATGGCGTGCTCAACGGCAAAGGCGCCAGCCTGCTTGACGGCTACATGGAGGACCTCGCGACCGACCGCATCTACCGTCTGATGATCGCGCAGCGCATGCGCCACAGCGAGGCCATGGACATCGTGGACGAACACGGGTTACCGGTGGAACACACGCCCGAACTCATCACCAGGCTGTTCGACGAAGAAGTGGAAAAGATCGTGGCCAATCCCGCGCGCGCCGATATCGGCACGCCGGAAACCTTCCGCGAAGCGCGCCGCATCGCGGAGGCCATGATTCTGAACGGTGAATTCAATCCAGCATGAAGCACTGCTCTGCAATTCCCCAAGGCAAGGAAAGGAAGAACGACGTGGCCAACAACGGCAAGACTGACCAGAACAAAACTCAATGGGCCGGCAAACGCTGGCAGGGAATCACTCGCCCCTATACCGCCGCGGACGTGGATCGCATTCGCGGCTCCATCAGAATTGATTACACCCTGGCGCGCATGGGCGCAGAGCGGTTGTGGGAATTGCTGCAGTCGGAATCTTACGTGGCCGCCCTGGGCGCGATGACCGGCAACCAGGCCATCCAGCAGGTGCGTGCCGGCTTGAAAGCCATCTACGTAAGCGGCTGGCAAGTGGCGGCTGATGCCAATGATGCCGGGCAGATGTATCCCGACCAGAGCTTGTATCCGGTGAACAGCGTGCCCAGCATGGTGGCGCGGATCAACAACGCGCTGCTGCGCGCTGACCAGGTCCATCATGCCGAGGGCAAGAGCGATGTGTACTGGTTCGCTCCCCTCATTGCGGACGCCGAAGCCGGCTTTGGCGGCACGCTGAACGCCTTTGAGCTGATGAAAGCGATGATCGAGGCGGGCGCCGCCTGCGTCCACTTCGAGGACCAGCTCTCCTCCGCCAAAAAGTGCGGCCACTTGGGCGGCAAGGTTCTGGTGTCCACGCCGGAAGCGGTGCAGAAGCTGGTGGCGGCGCGCCTGGCAGCCGACGCCATGGGTGTGCCCACTCTGATTATGGCGCGCACTGACGCCAATGCGGCCAACCTGCTCACCAGCGACATAGACGCCCGCGACCGCGAGTTCTGCACAGGGGAGCGCACCGCCGAGGGCTTTTTCCGCATCCGTGGCGGCCTGCATTCCGCCATCGCCCGGGCCCGCGCCTATGCCCCTTATGCCGACCTGGTGTGGTGCGAGACCTCCGAGCCCAGCCTGCAGGAAGCCCGCATCTTCGCGGAAGCGGTGCTCGGCGAATTCCCCGGCAAAATGCTCGCCTACAACTGCTCGCCATCATTCAACTGGAAGAAGAAGCTGGACGATACGACCATCGCCCGCTTCCAGCGCGAGCTGGCGGCCATGGGCTACAAGTTTCAGTTCGTGACCCTGGCCGGCTTCCACGCCTTAAACCTGAGCATGTTCGAGCTGGCGCGCGGCTACCGCGAAACCGGCATGACCGCCTACGCCCGGCTGCAGGAAAAGGAATTCAGCCGGGAACAGCATTATGGCTACGAGGCAGTGAAGCATCAGCGCTTCGTGGGCACCGGGTATTTCGACGCTGTCGCTCAGGTGATCGCGGGCGGTGCTTCCTCCACCCTGGCGCTTGAAGGCTCCACCGAACAGGCTCAGTTCAGCGCGGAGTGGCACGAAGGGCAATTGCGCCCCAGCGGTCCCAACGCGGCTTGCCAGCCCATTCTGGGCGAGTGTCCGACGGAAGAGCTTATCGTTCCTGAATCCGCCCACCCTCGCTCCAAGCGCTTGGCCTGAGGCAGTTTTTTGTGTAGCTGCGGCGTTCCGCCGGTTGTCCTGAGGCCGTCGAGGCCTCAGGACCCTTGTTTTTAGCGACACGACGCTTATAATCCGTCCGCCCCTGTTCGCGAGTGCCCCAATCAGCATCTAAACACCCGGCGCATGGAACGATATCTCTGCATCCACTGTCATTTCTATCAACCGCCACGGGAAAATCCCTGGCTGGAAGACGTGGAAATCCAGGATTCCGCCTACCCCTACCACGACTGGAATGAGCGCATCACGGCGGAGTGTTATGCGCCCAACTCGGCCGCCCGCATCCTCGACAACGAGGGACACATCGTCAAGATCGTTAACAACTATTCCCGCATTAGCTTCAATTTTGGGCCCACGCTGCTTTCCTGGATGGAGGACAACGCGCCCCACACCTACGCCAAGATATTGGACGCGGACAAGGAGAGCCGGCAGCTGTTTTCCGGCCATGGGTCGGCCATTGCCCAGGCCTACAACCACCTGATCCTGCCCCTGGCCAGCCGGCGCGACAAGCAGACCCAGGTGCGGTGGGGCATTCGCGACTTCGAGCGCCGCTTCGAACGCTTTCCGGAAGGCATGTGGCTGCCGGAAACCGCCGTAGACCTGGAAACCTTGGAGGTGCTGGCGGAACTGGGCATCCGCTTCACCATCCTGGCGCCGCACCAGGTCCGGCAGGTACGCAAACTGAATAGCCAGCGCTGGCGTAATGTAGAGGGGGCCAGGATTGACCCCACCCGCGCTTACGCGGTCAATCTGCCCTCCGGCCGCAATATCAACCTGTTCTTTTATGACGGGCCGATTTCGCAGGCCGTAGCCTTTGAACACCTGCTCTCCAACGGCGAACACTTCGCCCAGCGTCTTGTAAGCGGTTTCTCCGACGCGCGCCGCTGGCCACAACTCATGCACATTGCCACCGACGGCGAAACCTATGGCCATCATCACCCCCATGGCGATATGGCGTTGGCCTATGCGCTGGAATACATCGAGTCGCGCCGCCTGGCTCATGTCACTAATTACGGCGAGTACCTGGCCAAGCACCCGCCCACCCATGAGGTGGAAATTATCAACAATACCTCCTGGAGTTGCATGCACGGGGTGGAGCGCTGGCGCAGCGATTGTGGCTGCAACTCAGGCATGAAGCCGGGTTGGGGACAGCATTGGCGGGCGCCGCTGCGGCAGGCCCTGGACTGGCTCCGCGACGAGCTCGCTGGGCCCTACGAGCAGAAGGCGCGCGAATATCTCAACGACCCCGGGGCCGCCCGCGACGACTACATTCAGGTAGTCCTGGACCGCTCCCCGGAGAAGCGCGCGGAATTACTGGCCCGGCATCAGTCTCGCGAACTTACGCCAGACGAGCAGATCACGGTCTGGAAGCTGCTGGAAATCGAGCGCCACCTCATGCTCATGTACACCAGCTGCGGCTGGTTCTTCGACGAGCTTTCCGGCATCGAGACGGTGCAGGTCATCATGTACGCAGGCCGGGCGCTGCAACTGGCCCAGGAAGCGCTGCAGCAGGATTTCGAGGTTGCCTTCCTGGAGCGCCTGGCGCAAGCCCACAGCAATGTGCCCAGCTTCGGCGACGGCGCCCGGATATACACCACCTGGGTCAAACCCGCCATTCTGGACTTGCCCAAGGTGGCGGCCCATTTCGCCGTCAGCTCGCTCTTCGATCACCACGAAGAGCACCCCTCCATCTACTGCTACGACGTGACCGTCAACGACGCGCAGCGCTTCCAGTCCGGCCGCTTCCGCCTGGATATTGGCCAGGCCAGCATCTGTTCCCGCATCACCCAGGAGTGCGGCTCCTTCACTTATGGCGTGCTGCACCTGGGCGACCACAACATCAATGCCGGGGTGCGGGAGTTCCGGGGTGAGCAGGCGTACGCGGAGGCGGTGAAGGAACTCTCGGAAGCCTTCAACCGCGCCGATGTGGCTGAATCCCTGCGCCTGCTGGACCGGCATTTTCAAGGCGCCCGCTACACACTGCAATCGCTTTTCCGCGACGAGCAGCGGCGCATCATGAGCCACATCCTCGACTCTACCCTGACTGACGTGGAAGCCAATTATCGGCGGATTTACGAGAGCGACGCCCCCCTGCTGCGCTTCCTCAGTGAACTGCACATGCCCCGGCCCAAGGTCCTGCAGGTGACCGCCGAATTTGTCCTCAACAGCAGCCTGCGCCACGCCTTCGAGGCCGCTGAACTGGATTTGGGCGCCATAGCCGCGCTCATGGATGCTGCTGCCCGCGACGAAATCACCCTGGATACTGCCGGGCTGAGTTACGTCCTGAAGAGAAGACTGGCGGAACTGGCGGATCGCCTGGCAGCCGACCCTGCCGAGCCCACCGTCTTTAGCCAGTTCGAGACCGCGGTCCGCCTCGCGCGTTCGCTGCCTTTTGAGGTGGACCTCTGGCACGCGCAGAACATTTGCTATCGCGTGTTGCAGCCGGCCTGCCAGAACAATGGCAGGGAGGCTACTCCTCAAGAATGGCTGCTGCGCTGGCTGGCCATCGCGGAAAAGCTTAATCTCAGGTGTGCCGCCCCGGCAGCGGATGCCGTACCCCCTCCGCCCGAGCCTGTGCCGCAGGCGGCGTGAGGCGGAACCGCCTCCTCAACCCCTGAGGTTTCATGGTCTCGGTGCAGGGCAATTGCTTATTGAAGCCCTGAACCTTGAAGCTTTGAAACCGTATTTCATTTGGGCAGCGATTCGAAGTCTCCCGCCAGCTCCTGATGACGCGCCCGCGCCGCTTTCACTAAAGCGCGGAATATAGCTTGCGAGGCCGGTTGCTCCAGCGAGCGCTCCGGGTGCCACTGCACCGCCAGCACAAAGTGCTCGGGGGAGGTGCCTTCGAGCGCTTCAATCACCCCGTCGGGAGCCCTGGCCGCCACCCGCAAGCCGTCCCCCACGGTGGCAGCCGCCTGGTGATGGCTGGTGTTGACCTCCATGCCTGCCCCGCCTGTCGGCAGAGCCTCCGCGGCCTGCAGGATGTGCCCCAGCCGCGAATGGGGGGCAACTTGAACCATGTGCTTCTGTTCGCGCGCCGCGTGGTCAATGCTGGACTCGATGTGCTGCCGTAAGCTGCCGCTGCGGTAAACATTCAGGATCTGCAGGCCGTAGCAGATGCCCAGTACCGGCTTGCGCATGTTGTGGGCGTCCTGCAGCAGCAGTTCGTCGGCGGTGTCCCTCAGCGGATCAGCCGGACTGGTGCGCGGGTCTGGTTCTGCTCCGTACTTCTGCGGATCCACATCCGCCCGGCTGCCCGGCAGCAGCACCCCGTCGCAGCGCTCGATCAGCTTCATCAATTCCGCCGGCGGCTGGTCCAGGGGAATGCGCACCGGTTC
>DASVBI010000184.1:0-2581 GCA_036375915.1 Terriglobales bacterium
ACGCAGGATGGCAAGGGCTTGGCCACTCGCGCAGAACTGCCGGGCCAGCCTCCCATGCGGCGCCTGGTAAGAATTGGAGATGAATCAGCCACCCGCCTGGTCAGCAGCGAGTTGGAAATTTTGGGGCGGGACGCACTCTACGAAGAGGTGCTGCGCGTGGCCAGCGAACTGGCGCCGGCGCTCTCTCCGGCATGAATGCACTCTAAGCGTCGTACACCGGAGCTGCTTCTTCTTCCTCTTTTTCGAGAGATTCTTCTTCCAGGGAGCGGGTAACCGATGAGGCCTGCAAGGCCCCGTCAATGGCTTCGAGAATGGAATTCAGCATATCGGGGCGCTCGCCCAGAGCGGCGAAGCTGGCGCGGTCGAGCATCAGCTCGCCCAACTGGTAGGAGGCATCCATGTCGCCCGCCGGAGCCTGAGGGACCAGCGCCTGGCTGGGCTGCGACCACTCATATTCCAGGCTGCCGGAGACCATCCAGTGGGAGACGAGTTCCTCTACGTGCGCGGCGCAACATAAGGGGTGCACACCAGGATGTTCCGCCAAGCGGCTGTTCCACTTGAGGATTTGGAGAGTGTTCCCCTCCTGGTCCTCACTCAGCAGGAACCAGCCATTGCCCTGGTGTGCGGCGCCGCAAATTTCACAGCGGTGAATGCCGGCCGCTTTCATGGTGCGCCCTCCTTTACCTCTTCCTCTGATGCCGAGGCCTAGCGGGCCGATAGCTGCAATACTGGAGCCGGTGACTTGGCCGCCCGTGAGCGTGGAGCAGGGCTGATGCTGGCCGCGCTTATCCCCGTAGTGCGCCGCAGCCCGTTGCCCCGCGCCGCCGGCGGTGCTTCTTCCGGCTCGCCGTTCCCGGGATTATCGGCCATGGATTGCAAGGCGGCGCGGTTGCGGATAAGCAGCGTGGAGCCGTGCACTTCGATATAGTTCTTGGCGCGGAAACGGGCCAGCATGCGGGTCACCGTCTCCCGGCTGGAGCCGATCATCTGCGCCATCTCCTCGTGAGTGAGGGTCAGCTTGAGCGTGGTCGCCCCGTTGCCGTCGGCATAGGTTTCCTTCCAATCCAGCAGCAAGCGGGCCATCTTTTCCGCCGCCGAGTGGGCCAGGCCCAGGGAGCCAATTTCGTTGCACGCGGCCCGGTACTCGCGGCTGAGGAACTCCGCCACCCGGAACATCGCTTCCGGATGATTGCGGATGTACGAGAGGAAATCCTCCCGCCGAATGAAATTCAGCTGGCAGGGGCTCAGGCTCTCTACCGTGGCCTGATAGGGCTGACCCAGTAAGCACGAGCTGAGGCCCAGGACTTCTCCTGGTTCCGCGATGTGCAGAATCAGCGTCTTGCCCTCGCTGGACACCATGGAAAGCTTGGCTTTGCCGCGGCACAGGATGTACACGCCGCGCGGCATTTGCCCTTCTACAAACAGCACCGAATTTTCCGGATAAACAGTGGAATAAGAAATTGCTGCCAGGTCGCGCAGTTCATCGCCCGCCGACTGGCAGAAGTAGCCGCGCGCCCGCAGCCTGCAATTGAGACAGTTGTCAGACATCTCCAGGTTATATGGTGCGTGTACGGTGGCCATCATTCGCCCCCTTTTTATTAATTTCCACCTGACCCACAGAGTGAGTAATTTGTTCAACTAAGGCCCGCGTCATCAGCCCGTCACCCGTTAGCCGGGCCCCGGCGCGGCACAGTTTTTCCAGCAGTTGTTTGCCCTGCGAACTGACAAATGTGACTTCTTTCAGGTCCACCACTAACTGGCGGCTGCCGTTTCCGTTGACGATTTGCCGCCAGCAGTTCTCCAGCTCCGATAAACATGGTCCGCTTAACCGTCCTTCGATGCGCAGCGTCACCAGGTCACCGTGATGCTCAACCGTCGCTCGGAACATGGCGTTCGCCTTCCCTGACTTGATTTGGTCAGGGCACGCCCAGGGCCAACTGGTCACAAGCATTTGTGACCGAGGGCACAGTGCAAACACAGGTAGTTAGGAAACAGGCGCTGTGAGCGTAGGCGGAGGCGTCAGAGAAAGGTGACAGTATGCGGTCAGGGTGTCAGCCGCCGGTCATTCGCGACTGTCACAGGTCGGCGCGGCTGATTCCCAACTTCTTCATCTTGAAGTGAAGAGTGGTGCGTTTGAGGCCAAGTCGGGTGGCGGCGCCCGCGGGACCGCCGATCACGCCTCCCGACTCGCGCAGGACGCGCAAAATGTGCTCCCGCTCGGCTTCGTCCAGGCGCTGTAGATTGCTGGCATCTCCGTTGGTGGGCCGCAACTCCGCCACGGGCACATTCAGGACCGGTCCGGGGGAGAGGATGACGGCGCGTTCTACCATGTGCTCGAGTTCCCGCACGTTGCCCGGCCACTCCCAATTCACCAGGGCTTCCATGGTCTCCGAGGGAATCGCCTCAATCCGGCGGTTCATGGTGCGGGAAAATTTCTGCGCAAAATAGCGGACCAGGAGGGGAATGTCTTCACGACGCTCGCGCAAGGGCGGGATGCGCACCGGAAAGACGTTCAGGCGGTAATAGAGGTCGCGGCGAAAGCTGCCTTCTTCCACCATCGCCGCCAGATCGCGATTGGTGG
>DASVBI010000177.1:0-6060 GCA_036375915.1 Terriglobales bacterium
CTTCCCGCGGAATGTCCAGGGGTTCAAGCGAGTGCTCCACCAGGCCGGCGAGTTTGGCGAGATGTTCATCGGCATCTAGGCCCACCCAAAAGACGCGCGCCGAGCGAGGGGTGGGAAAAAATCCGTAACCGTGAAAATTCAGTCCGGTTGCGGCGGAATGGATTTCACCCAGTGCTTTCTGGATGGTTTCCAGCTTGCGGTCGGATTGCTCGCCGATGAACTTGAGAGTAACGTGCAACGACTCTGCCCGTACCCAGCGCGCGTCGGGGGCGAATTCGCGCACCCCATCCAGGAAGCGGGCCATGCGCTCGCGAATGGCAGCGTCAATGTCGAGGGCAACGAAGAGGCGCATAAAACCCAGCGATACTTAGCACTTTGCCGATTACATCAGCTTCCGGCGCAGCATATCCAGCGCCTGCTGCGAGGCCCACCAGCGCACGCGTTCGCGGTCGCCGGGAAACTTGCGCTCCACCACTTCCGTGGACTCGCCATTCGACAGAGCATGGAAAACCAAGCCAACGGGTTTTTCCTCCGTGCCCCCGGTCGGTCCGGCAATACCGGTAACCGCCAGGCCCCAGGTGGCATTGCAGCGTTTGCGGATGCCCTCAGCCATGGCGGCGGCAACTTCGCGGCTGACCGCCCCGTGGGCGGCCAGAAGCGCCTTGGGCACGTCGGCGAACTTGTTCTTCAGTTCGTTGGAATAAACGATGGCGCCGCCGGCAAAATACCGCGAACTGCCGCTGACGGAAGTGATGCGCTCGCCGATCAGGCCTCCAGTGCAGGACTCAGCCACAGCCACGGTGGCGCTCCGCATCTGCAGGTAATAGCCGACAATCTGCTCCAGCGATTCGCCCTGGCGGGAGAACACGTACTCATCCAGTTCCTCTTCCAATTTTTCCGCCAGCTTATCCACGCGCTGCTGCGCCACCTGCAGGGAATCGGCGCGGGCGCGCAGGTGAATCTCAATCTCGCCGGCGTATGCCAGGATGGTGGTCTGCACGTTGGGATAACGGCGGTAAATGGGCGCGATGCGGTCATCGAGGTGGGACTCGCCCAGCATGGCCACCTTGAGCACACGGGTGGCGATAAACGCCGGCGGCAGGTGCTCGCGCAAGCGCTCCAGGCATTGCTCCTCGAACAGCGGTTTCAGTTCGTGCGGCGGCCCGGGAAGCAGAATGATGATCTTTTCGTTACCGTCGTAGCTGCCGGTAATCCACTGTCCGGGAGCGGTGCCGTTGCGATTGGAGAGGACCGTGGCCCCGGAGATGACGTCGGCCTGCTTAGCGTTATTTTCGGTGAACTTGAAGCCGCGTTTGGAAAAGCGCTTGCGCAGTGCCTCAACAATCGCGGGGTCGCGAACCAGGGGCAGTTCCAGCGCGTCGGCAACCGCCTCGCGGGTTAAATCATCCTCGGTTGGACCGAGGCCACCCATCAGGATCACCAGGCCGGCGCGGCTCAGAGCCATACGGGTGACTTCCGCGATGCGCTCGCGGCCGTCGCCCACGATGGTCTTGAATGCTACTTCCAGGCCGAGTTGGTTGAGCTTATCCGTGAGAAACAGGGAGTTGGTGTCCTGACGAAAAGGTGTCAGCAGCTCCGAGCCCACGGCGATGATCTCGGCATTCATAAGTCAGTGGTCAGTAGCCAGTGGTCAGTTGCCAGTAGTCGAATCATCTCACATCACATCGCGGTGCTTACCCCAACAATGTCACTGGAAGCTGGGTACTGGGAGCTAGGTTTCTTGCGGCAGCAGGGCCTTGCCCTGGATATCCCAGGAAAGATGGTGGACGGCGTTGCTGGTGGCCAGGATGGCGGAGCGGCCAGGGGCAAACGCCAGACCCACCAGGCCATGGCCGGCAACCTCAAGCGAGGCTTGCGCGCCCGGGGTCAGCTTGACGATGCCGCGTTTGCCGCCCAGGGAGGCTGCCACATAGAGATTGCCATCTACGTCGAAGGCCAGACCCTGGGGGCGTCCCAAACCGCGATAAAACACGCTCACGCTGCCGTGAGGATCAACCCGATAGACGGAATCGAAGCTGGAGGTGGTGGGTCCGGTGACAAACAGGTCGCCGCTGACGCTGAACGCCATGTGGTAGGCGGAGACGCTGGGCTCCAGCGTCGCGAACACAAAGATCTGCCGGTCACGGGCAATTTTGAAGATGGTTCCACTGCGGTCGCCGACGTAAAGATTTTCTTCCTTGTCGAAGGCCAGGCCAGTGGCCACCCCCATGCCTTCCGCGTAGGCGGACATGGTGCCGTTAGGCGCCACCTTGTAGACAGTTCCGTCATAGCGCGAGGAAACGTACATCTGGCCGGCGCGGTCGAAGGCAATGGCGGTGGGGTTCATCATCTCCGCCAAGAAGGGCTTGACCGCATAGTTGGTATCAATCTTGTAAATCGCAACCGGCACCTTCTGTCCCCTGGAGCCGGAGAAGGTCACATAGATGTTGCCCTCCAGGTCGAGGGCGGGATTGGTCACCGGGTGGAGGTTCTCGGCAATGGTGACCGCCACTTTGACCTCGTGGGCATTGCTGGAATTGCCGTTGGTGGAGACCACGACGGGGCCGGTCATGGCGCCATCGGGAACGCGGGCCACGAGAAAATCGTCGGAGCTGATGAGCACCGAGCCTTCCACCTCGCCAAACTGGACGCGCGGCCGGCGCAGTTCCGGGGGCCGCAAGCCGCTGCCGATAATGCGCACCTCGCCGCCGGGCAGGGCAGCCGCGGGGCGCACCGCATCAATGTGCGGCTTGCCATTCACGTTTTTCTTGCCCAGTAGCCGTTCGGAGATACTCATCCTCGCTATCTCGAGACCTGGCGGCAGAGCTTAACGCAACCAGCCGAAGTGGAGTGCCGTCTGCAAAATGGCCAGCGCATACAGACCCGCTCCCACGTCGTCCAGCATGATGCCCGCGCCCTGGGGGATTTTCTCCAGGCGGCGCAGAGGCGGTGGCTTCACGATGTCGAACGCACGAAAAAGTATAAAGCCGGCAAGAAGAGTTTTCCATCGCACCGGGGCGGCTATGAGGGCGATCATCTGGCCCGCTACTTCATCAATCACGACGAAGGAGGGATCGCTAATGCCGCTTTCGCGGGCCACCCGGGTTGCCGCCGGAATACCCACGGCGGTGGCCAGGCAGGCCAGCAGCAGGGCGGCGGGAACTTGAGTTCTCGCGCCGGCAGCTTGTGAGATGAGCCACCACAGCAGCACTGTTGCCGCTGAGGCCAAAGTGCCCGGCCCAGGGCGCAAGCGCCCACAGCCGAAGAAGGTGGCGATGAGCCAGGCGAGCCTGCCGGCTTTGGGCCGTGCGACGGCTGCATCGCTGCTATCAGGGCTTGTGCTTTTGGCCGGAATCATCGGTGTCCTGGTGTGCCCGCGAACGCTGCTCATTTCTCCGGGGGTCGGATTGGAAGCCCATTTCTTCCGGATCCGTAATGGGAGTGGAAATGACGTAGCCGCCACTGGCCCACTTGCCCAAATCTATCAGACGGCAACGCTCGCTGCAGAAAGGGAACTCGGAATCGTTGCGCAGCACCAGCTTTTTGCAGGTGGGGCAGCGCAGGCTAAGCACTCGCTTACGGGGCATGGGGAGATTGAGTAATTGAGTAATCGGGTAATTGTGTAATTTTAAGCCCGCCAACCGAGCCGACTAGCTGATGCGTACGAGAGCCAGCCATCGAGTCAGCAGATAGCCGGCCAGCTAGCCAGCCGCTTTGGAATTACGCAAAAACCCGATTACTCAATTACACAATCTTCGCGACCAGGTCGTAATCTTGCGCCTCCGTCACCTGGCAGCGGTAAAACTCGCCGGGTCGGACGTTCTCGCGCTCGCCTATGTCGTTGATGAGCACCTTGCCGTCAATTTCAGGTGCGTGCATTGCGGTGCGCCCCTCCAGCAGCAGGTCGGTTTCTGAAGATGGCCCTTCCAGCAGCAGGTCGAACTCACGGTCCACCAGCGCCTTCCTTTTGCGCTTGCTGATCTGGCGCTGAATACTCATTAGATGCTTACGCCGGCGCTCAATCTCTGTGGCGGACAGCTTACCGTCAAGATGGAAGGCGGCAGAACCTTCCTCATCGGAGTACCCGAAGGCGCCCATCCAGTCGAATTCGGCCTGGCGCACGAAGTCGCAAAGCTCCTCAAAATCGCGCTCGCCTTCTCCGGGAAATCCGACGATGAAGGTAGTGCGCAGGGTAAGGCCGGGAATGATGCGGCGCATCTTCTGGATGGAACGCAGGAACAGGTCGGCGCCGCCGCCGCGCTTCATGCGCTTAAGCACCGCGGCCGAGGCGTGCTGCAAGGGCACATCCATATAGGAACAGATTTTGTCGCTGGCGGCGATGGTCTCCAGCAAGCGCCCGGTAATCTTATTGGGATAGGCGTAGAGGAAGCGCACCCAGCGCAGGTCTTCAATCTGCGCCAGTCGCTCTAACAGAGTCGCCAGACCCTCCTTCAAGCCCAAATCTTCGCCGTAGCAGGTGGTGTCCTGACCAATGAGGGTGATTTCGCGCACGCCGCCGCGGGCCAGACGCTCAGCCTCGGCAATTACCGATTCGAAGCGGCGGGAGCGGAATTTGCCGCGCAACTGGGGAATAATGCAGAAGCCGCAGGGATGATCGCAACCTTCGGCGACCTTGATGTAGGCGGTGTAGCCGGGGGTGGCCAGAAGGCGAGGTGTGTTCTCGTCGTAAAGGTAGTTGGGCAGGTCGGCAATGGCGCCATCCCACTCCGCGCGAGAAAAGCGTCCTTGTGCCTCGCGGGCCCGGCCCTCGGGACGGTCGTTCAGGATGGTAAACGGGGAATGACCGTTGCCTGGAGCCGCGGGGCGCGGCACAAGGCCGACCGCTTCCAGAATCTGCTCCAGTTCGCCGGTGCCGACCACGGCGTCCACCTGGGGAATATTCCTGCGAATCTCGTCACGGTAGCGCTCCACCAGGCATCCGGCCACGACCAGACGGCGGGCGCGGCCGCTGTTCTTGTGCTCGGCCATTTCCAAAATCGTGTCAACCGATTCCTGCTGAGCGCTGCCGATGAAAGAACAGGTGTTGACCACTATCACATCGGCATCTTCCGCTCGTGGCGTAAGTTCGGCTCCGGCGCGCCGCAGAACGCCCATCATGACCTCGCTGTCCACCAGGTTCTTGGGACAGCCCAGGCTCACGAAGCCTACTTTGGTGGGCTGGCGCGAGCTGGATTGTTCGGGTGCTGGAGCCAGAATCGGTTCTTTCAAGGGCATGGAATCTACTTATTCTAGCAGTTTTCCCCATCTCGAACCCTGACCAGATCGGGACGTCGCTGCTGCCCGTAAGGGCAGCAACTGACTCCAAGTTCACCCCTCGTGTTCCACAATGCAAGACACAGGAGAGCCCAGGCGTGATGTCCGTCGCCGCATCGCCGTATGGCGCGCGAGAACCCAGCAAACTAGTGGTGGCCTGTCTGGATGGACGGCGGCTGAAAGGGTACGTGTTTAACTTCTCGCCCCTGCGGGAGCGTTTTCGCCTGTTCCCGGACGCCAACTCCCCGCCCGAAGCCGGCACCGACGTTGAACTTGCCGATCTCAAGGCCCTGTTTTTCGTAAAGGATTTTGCGGGAAATCCCCACTACAAGGAACAATACGATCCCAATGGCGGCCGGGGACGCAGGCTGGAAGTCACCTTCAAGGATGGAGAAAAGATCGTGGGCACCACCGAGGCGTGGAGCCCGCAGAAACCCGGTTTCTTCCTGTTCCCGGCGGATGCCATGACCAACAACCTGCGCATATTCGTGGTAAACCGCAACGTGGCTCACGTCCGGCTGCTATGAGGTTTCGGCCGCGACGCAGTGCTGCTGCAACTGATCTCCTGATATAGCTCGGGCAGGCGTTCGGCGTCCTCGGCCGACTGGGCGAAGCGGGCTCGCTCGTAATGCCGGGTAAATAGAGCCACAGAGTTGCGTAAAGCTTCCTCTCCGATACTGGCGACAAACTCCCGGGGGGTTTGCGCAGGCAACTTATGCCAGCCGCGGCGCGCGGTGATGCGGGTCATGCGCGCGTACCATATGCTGGCAGCCATCTGCGGCGCTT
>DASVBI010000050.1:0-6588 GCA_036375915.1 Terriglobales bacterium
GCCTTCCAGGTCGGCTACGTGGGCAGCAAAGGCACTCGTCTCACCCGCCTGCTCGACGCCAACCAGCCCAACCCCTTCGGCATTCGACCTAATCCCAACTTCAGTTTTGAAGACGTGCTGGCCACAGTGAGTTCCTCCACCTACCACTCCCTGCAGGCCAGCTTCCGCAGCCAGAACTGGCACGGCTTCTCGGGGTTCACTTCCTACATTTTCTCCAAGTCGCTGGACGACGCTTCCGACGGCATTGACTTCAACTTTGCCAGCGCCGCCCTTCCCCAGAATTCCTTCAACCTCCACGCCGAGCACGGGCCCTCCACCTTCGATACGCGCCACCGCTTCACCGCCGCCCTCGACTACGCCGTTCCGGAAATAAACAGGCTTCCCGGCAAGCTCTCGCAGGGCTGGACTCTGAACTCCATCGTCAGCGTGCAGTCCGGGCGCCCTATTCCCATCATCACCTCCAACGACACCAGCGCCTTCTTCAATCCCTTCTTCAACACTCAGTCCAATTTCCACCAGCGTCCGAACCTGATTCCCGGCGTAAGCCCTGTCTTGTCGAACTGGACGCCCGCCACCGGCTATCTCAACCCTCTTGCCTTCCAGCAGCCCGCTGACGGTACTTTCGGCAATCTGGGACGTGATGCCATCTTCGGCCCCGGCTACTGGGATCTGGATTTCTCGCTGGCTAAGAGCACGCAGATTTACGAACGCCTGAACCTGCAAATCCGCGCTGAGTTCTTCAACCTCTTTAACCACCCCAACTTTGCTTTGCCCAACGGCACCATCAACCCGGGGGTAAATCCCGACGGCACTTTAAGTGGCGCCGGTTTTGCCGGCGTGATCACCCAGACGCCGGATGTGGCCCAGGGCAACCCCGGCCTGGGAGGAGGCGGTCCGCGGGTTATCCAGTTTGGGCTGCGGCTTAGCTTTTAGACGGGTCACGCAGCAAGCAGGCGCATGCCGCCGGCTGGGGTGAGGGAAACGCCGTCAGCCTTAACGCCGCACGGCGTTCGGAATCACGTGTGTTGAGTCTCGGCGGAACTGAAACTGCAGCAGCCACTCTTTCGCCGGGTTGGGCCCGTGCGGCTGCGGTGGCGCGAACTTCCATCCTTGCGCCGCTTGCATAGACAGGCGGGCGAAATATTTGCTCGGGCCGGTCGAATCGAAGCGCGCGCCGGAGACGTTACCATCCTGGTCAAGCGCCACCCTCACCCGCACCCGAATGGTTCCCTGAATGGTGTCCCGGGCGCTCTTTGGCACCTTCGGCAAAACCTCGCGCACAATCGCTTGCTGCAGTGGGCTTCCAGCTTCGACCTTTGCCCCGGGAGCAGATTTTGCCACAGGCGCCGGCGCAGGCTCCGCCGCTGCGGACGGCTGCCCCGGCCTGGAGGAATCGTCCGCCGCGGGCGCCTGAGCCTCAACCGAGGCAGTGGGTTCCGCACTGGGCCGAGAATGCGTGATTTTCCGAACCGCGATGAAAATTAGTGCCAGGACCGCCACGGCAACCACGGCAGCCGCATAGCGCTTTCTGCTCCGGCTCTGCTCCGCCGCCCCCACTTCACCCCGGGTTGGTGATGCGGCGGCAACCGGCGAAAGCCGGGCCGCGATTTGCTCCACCGTCCACCGTTGTTTGGGGTCGAGGACGAGACAATGACGCACCACGTCAGCCAAAACTGCCGGCACCGAACGCGGCAGTAAGGGTTCTTTACGCCCAGCCTCCAGCAGCGGCACCTTCTGGGTCAATACTTCTACCATGGTCATGCCCAGAGACCAGACATCGCCCGCGGTGGAGAGGCCTTCGCTGGCGCTTTCAGGTGGATGATAAACGCTGGCCGCGCCCAGTTCCCGGCCCGCCTCCCCCGCCACTACCAGCGCATCACAGGAGAGCTTCACGCGCTCGTCGGTGGCCATGATATTGGAGGGTTTGAGGCGGCCGTGAACGAAGCCCTGGCGATGTACGTAGGCTAGAGCCTCCAGAAGCGGGGGAAGCATTGCCTGGCATTCGCTTGGCGTAAGGGCACGCGAAGCAACCACCTGCGACAGGTTCTCCTCCGCATACTCCATCACCAGGTACAGCAGATCCTCTCCGCCAACCCGGCATTGCCCCATCTCGAACAGCCGCAACAGATGCGGATGCGACATCTTCTCCGCCTCTGCCCAGCGCCTGAGCTGGCTGGCGGCTTTCTCCGGGTTTGCCGCCACAAATTTGATCGCCGCTTTGCGCGGTTCTCCCTGCGGACGCTCCGTGAGGAACACTGCGCTGTGGTCGGAGCCTCCCAGATACTGGGCCAAGCGAAACTTCCCGCCTATGACTTGACCTTCTAAATGTTTCCAGGGTTGCGTCATCGTACTTGCCGGCATCTCTGCCTGCGGCAGCTGATGCTTGGAGTCCTGTGCTGATGTAGCATGCGATGCTACCACTTCTGAGAATGATTCCATGGTGAGATCCGCTTGGGTATCCTTTAAATTGCGAACTGCTATATTTTCCTCGAATCGGGAGCAGCCAAGCGCGCCTGAAGCGGTTACGGAAGGAGCACGGGCCCGTCGCCCGCGGACGCACTTCGAAGGGAAAGGGAACATGGGCATCTGGACTGCCTGCCAACCACGAACCCTCGGAAGCGAAACCAGCTCATTACCGGAAGCTGAGGCGCCAGTTCGTCCCATCGCCCACCTGACCCGTCCCTGTTCGGGTCCAGGCCCCAGACGGAAACGGCTCCCATCCCGTTAGCCCGGCCATTCCTTAGCGCGGCGCCCGGCCCAGATTCCTTGGTCCATAACCGGTTCGGGGGCCATCCCCAATCCACAGCCCTCTGGCACATCCGTGCCATTTTCCTCCGGCTGTCTGCGCTTTAGCTTATGGGTAGTTTCCGGCCCGGGCTCCCAGATAGCTCAAAATCAGCGAGGATTTTATGGGCAGCAGCTTTGTACACAACCCGGCCTTCGACGAGCCCCAGGGCTACGAAATTCCGGCCGAGGCGTTCTCCCCACGGGCAGCCCACAGGCTTCACTCTGCCCTGCGCGAATTCACTCCCACACTGATTGCGATGGCCGGGTTAGCGCTGTTTGCATGCGCTCTGGTCGTCGCCTTCCGCGTAATTACCCTCGATGCCACGCGCCAACTTCAGCAACCGGCCATTGACTTTGCCATCTGCGGCGCCATTGCCTTTCTCGGCTTGAGCATCAGCTGGGTTCACCTGGGTAACCGTCCGGCAAACACTGAAGTGCAGGAGTTCACTGCCGATAGCGTGGAAGTTGAGAGTGAACCCAGGCCACGCAGAAAGGTCTTCTCACAGCCACCCATAGCCGGCCACCCCTGCCCGTTCTGCGGCCAGAACATGATGTCCCTGGGGCTGGCCCGGTTCTACTGCCACGGCTGCGGCCACCTTGAAGGCAATGTCCCCGTTTCTTTTCTGGATTCAGCTTCCTCGTGCCCCTGCGATAACTGCCGTCAAGGCCTGCAGCACGCCGCCTAAACCCTGCTCAGGGCAGGGCAATGACCTCGGTAACCTACTGCCTCAGACTTCTTCGCCCTACCATTCATATGCATGCTTCTGCAGTCCATGGTGTTGTCGCGCGACACGGATAAGGTAGCTGTCCTGATGCGCGCCTTTTCGCGCCTGGAAATTGACGTGGTGGTGTGCAGCGAGCCCAGTTCGGCCATCGCCCTCATGGATCGCAAAAAATTCGAAGCCGTGGTGATTGATTTCAGCGTGCCCGGCGCCGAGACGCTGCTGAAGGATATACGCCGGCAATTCGAAAATAAAACCATGATTGCCGCCATCCTGGGCGGCGATACGAGCGTCAGCGAGGCTTTCGCCATGGGCGCGAAGTTCGTTCTGTATGAACCCATCACTCTGGACCGGGCGCTCCAGGGCCTGCGCGCCGTCAAAAGCCTGATGTACCCGCAACGGCGGCAACAACTGCGCAAGCCCGCCTACGCGCCGGTTTGCCTCAAGTTCACTCCCGGCCGCGAAATCAAAGCTGTCGTGCTCAACGTCAGCGAGGGAGGAGTAGCGGTGCGGCTCTCAGAGCCTGCTACCGTCCGCCAGACGGTGCGCGCCCGCTTTACCCTGCCCGGAATTCGCGACGCCATTGACGTGCAGGGCCAGATCGCCTGGGCCGATAAACACGGGCGCGCGGGTATACGCTTCCTTCATGTGTCCAGCGAATTGCAAGCCCGGCTGAAGCAATGGCTCTTTCCCGCCCTGCGCGACAATAAAGCCGGACGGTGAATCCGCTCTGTCCTGTGCCGGCACATCTAACGTATGCGCTCCCATTCTTACCCTCATCCCTGCCCGCAGTTGAATAACTCCACTTTCTGGGCTCCCTTTCAGCCGCTCGCAGCGGTTACCATGGTCATCTTCCGAAACTGACTCCGGGAAGGCTAAGCTCAGGCTCATCACTGGGACCCCGCCAGATCCCACTCAAGGCGTACAAGTTGTTCAAGCGAGCTAGTGTCGCGTGGTTCACAGCAGCCGGAATCTTGGTCTGTGGGCAAATCTTTTGCTCTTTAATTCTGCCCAGCGACTACACCCTGCATGCGATCTCCGACGGCTTGCAGACCTTCCTCCTGCTCGCCTGCTATCTCACTACTTTGCCCAACCAGGTCGGTGGCCGCGGCAGTTCCTCCACCTTCTGGACGCTTCTTTCATTCGGTTTTGCCCTGTGGTTGCTGAATCAGGTGTTGTGGACCTTTTACGAAACCGTGTTGCGCGCCCCTCCCCCTTCCGGCTTCTGGGGCGACATGGTTCTCTACCTCCACGTTCTTCCCATGATGATGGCTTTGGCGGTTCGGCCTCATCTGGACCAGAAGGAGAATCCCAACCTCCTTAACGCGGCTAACGCCGGCATGGTGATCGTGTGGTGGCTGTATCTGTACTTGTACTTCGTGACTCCCTGGCGGGAAATCGCCCATCTCCCCAGTTGGTGGGACCAGAATTACAACGTGGTTTATGGCGCCGCCAACATTTCTCTGGCCCTCCTCGCCGGTGTAGCGCTGTGGAGGAACACTGGTAAATGGCGGACTTTGTATGCCCATTTCTTCGCCGCCGCCGCCCTGTATGCGGTCAGCTCTTTCATGGCCAGCGCTGCCATTGACCGGGGCGAATATTACACCGGCGGCTGGTACGATATTCCGCTCATGCTCGCGCTGGTGTGGTATGCCGGGCTGGGACTGGTGGCGCGCGATTTGCGCCTGAACACCCCCTCGGCCGCAGATCAGCCCGCGCGCCGGACTGGCTGGGGAACCCCTTTGGCAGTCGCCGCGGTGCTCTCCGTGCCGGTTGTGGAACTGCGTGAGATGTTCGTCCGCGATATCCCCGCAGCCATGGTCACCTACCGCTCTCTACTTTCTGTGGCCACAACCCTTATCCTGTTTGCCTTGTTTATCTTACGGAGCAAAGCCCACCGCCAGCTCGAGTCTTCCCAGTTGGCTATGGCAGCCGCGGGGCCAGGCTCAGCCCAGGTCTGACGCGGAGTTCCGGCCATCCTGCGCCCCGCGGGCCTTGCAGCCTCACGCCGGGAGGGTATAATTGCAGGACAACTTTGGCCGATAGATCTGAATCCTAAGCAGATTCAGAAAAACGCGGCAGCGACCACGACCGCGAACGAGGACGGACAGCCCAACAACCCAGGACCCGGCATCATCATGATGCGCAAATCTGTTGTCTTTCTGGCGGTCTGCGTGGCGCTTTCGCTCTCCGCCTTTGCCCAGGGCAATCCGCTGCAGTGTACCCTGTTGGTCGCGCCTGCCAGCGGCGCGGCGCCGCTTCCGGTTACAGCCACCGTCAATTGCACCGACTCGGCAGCTCCCATCACGCTCATAACTCTCGATTGGGGTGATGGTTCCCCGCAGGTGCAAACAACACAGAGTTCATTCTCCGTGCAGCACACCTACGGCACTCCTGGCAGCTACGTTGTGACCGTAACCGCCACCGATGCGCTGCTCAACACCGCTGTCGTGACTCAGGGGGTCACGGTCACGGCGCCGCCGCCTCCCCCGCCCCGTAATCAGCCGCCTACCTGCACCCTGACAGTTGCACCTACCACCGGCACGGCTCCGCTCACGGTCACGGCCACCGGCAGCTGCACTGACCCAGACGGCGACACCCTTTCCGAGGTGTTGGACTGGGGCGACCATACCACCACCAACGGCACCAACGGCACTCATACTTACAACGCAAGGGGACGATTCACGGTCACGCTCACGGCCACCGATTCCGGAGGGCTCACCGGCTCGGCTACCCAGACCGTCAACGTCAACAAGAATCAGACCCCGACCTGCACTCTAAACGTTACGCCCAACAGCGGTCCTGCACCCCTGACGGTGACGGCGGCTGCCACCTGCACAGACACAGATGGCGATACCCTGGTGACCTCGATTGCTTGGGGAGACAGCACCACTACCAACGGCACTACAGGTACGCACACCTACAATACTTCCGGCAGCTTTACTGTGACCGTCACCGCCACCGATATAGCGGGTAACACTGGAACTGCCTCCCAGGCGGTCACGGTGGCCAGCAGCACCCCTTCTTGCACCCTTCAGGCTTCGCCGTCTTCTGGCAATGCGCCTCTGGTGGTAACCGT
>DASVBI010000028.1:0-3847 GCA_036375915.1 Terriglobales bacterium
TCGCTGTTGACCCAAGCACGGGAACGCTAACGCCCATCCCCGGCTCGCCGTTTCCGGTGAGCACCGGCGGTCCGACCCGCGATATGGTCTTCGTGCCATAGGCTAAAGCGAAGCCCGACTAATCACCTGAGGGAATATCTATGAAATTGACCCTTCGTTGATGAGTGATGACTCCTATGCCGTGAAGCGGACGGTGGGCTGCGCAGCTTCGGCGCGCACCCGCCGGAATGCTTCCGGCAGCGCAGCCAGCAAATCGGTGGCCACCAGCGACTGCTCTCCCGTCTTTTCGCAGGCCACGTCACCAGCCAGCCCATGCAGGTAAACGGCGGCTATTACGGCCGTGATGGAATGCGTCGTCTGCCCCAGCAGGCCGGCAACCAGGCCGGTCAGGATGTCGCCCATGCCGCCGCTGGCCATGCCGGGATTGCCGGTGGGATTCACCCACACTTTGCCGTCAGCCTGTGCAACCAGAGTGCGGTTTCCCTTCAACACCGTGGTGATCCCGTGCCGGGTGGCAAATTCCCGCGCCACCTGCAGCCGGTTCTCCTGAACCTGCTTCGTGGAAAGCTGCGCCAGGCGCGCCATTTCGCCGGGATGCGGGGTAATTACCAGCGGCCGTCCGGTTAGCTCCTGGGCGCGGCCTTGGAAGGCATTCAAGCCATCGGCATCGAGGACCATGGGTAGCTGCGTGCCCTTCACCAGCACGCGCACCAGCTCCGAGGTTTCCGCTTGGCGGGAGATGCCGGGCCCAATGGCCAGCACAGTCTTGCCCGTGATGATTCCATCCAGGCGGCCGTACTCGCGGGCGCGGAGAGAGATGGTTCCGGCTTCGGTCTCGGGCAGGGGTTCGGTCATCAGTTCGGGGGCATAGCCGGCCACCGTGGGCAACACCGACTGCGCCGTAGCCACGGTCACCAAACCGGCTCCGGCGCGCAGAGCTGCCATGCCCGCCATTCCGGCGGCGCCCGCCTTGCCCAGCGAGCCGCCGATCACCAGCACGTGGCCGTACATGCCCTTGTTTGAGTCGCGCGGGCGCGGCTCCGCCATTTCGCGAATATCGCGCGGGGTAATCAGATCCAGGTTCAGGGACGACTGGATCGCCTCTTCGGGCGAGCCGATGGGCGCCACCACCACCGTGCCTTTCATCAGCGAGCTAAAAACGTGCGCCGGGCGGGGCGCGGTAAAAGTTACGGTCGCGCAGGCGGGCACAACGGGCCCAGCGGATGGATCGCCCATGTCGTCGGCGTCCAGGCCGGAAGGAATGTCCACGGCCACAATGGGCGCGCGCACCTGCGCGAACCGCTCAATGGCTTCGGCGTAAAGCCCGGTGACGGGCGGACGAAATCCCGTACCCAGCACCGCGTCCAGCAACACGTCGCAGTCGAACACCGCCTGCCCGGCCGCGCTCCTGAATTCCTCCGATGACCGCGCCAGCGCCGCCTTGAGCGGGAGCTTGCGGAACATGGCTTCGGCATCGCCGCGCAGGTCGCCGGGCTCGCAGAGCAGCAGCAGGCGCACTTCCCTGCCCGCCTCCAGCAACTTGCGCGCGGCCACGAATCCATCGCCGCCGTTATTGCCTTTGCCGCAGACCACGCCCACGCGGCGCGCGCCGGGATAGTCGCCGAGCACGAAATCAGCCACCGCCGTGCCGGCGTTTTCCATCAGCAGCAGCGAAGGCACACCAAAGCGCTCGCTGGTGGCGCGGTCAATGGCGCGCATTTCGGCGGCGGTGACGATTTTCATGTGCGCTGGTTGGCGGTGGCTTCGAGCTTGCGCAGGCCGGCCGGTTCGCCCATGGCGATGAGGTAGTCGCCGGTCTCGATGCGGTCCTCGGGCGCGGGATTGAAGCGCATGTCCTGCCCGGGATGCTTGATGGCGAGCACGATCACGCCCAGCTCCTGACGGATCTTTGAGCCTTCGATGGTTTGCCCGGAAAAGGGCGAGCGCTGGTCAATAAAAATTTCCTCGATTTCCAGGCCCATCTTGCCATGACGCACGGTCGCGATGTCGAGAAAGTCGAGAACATTGGGGCGCAGAAAGGATTGCGCAATGCGGTGGCCGGCAAACACATAAGGCGAGATCACCGAATCGGCGCCGGCGGTGAGCAGATGCTTTTCCGCGTCCTCCTCGCTGGCGCGGGCGATGATTTTCAGGTGCGGGTTCAGGGCACGCGCCGTGAGCACAATGTAGATGTTGGTGGCGTCGGTGGTGGTGGCCGCCACCAGGCCGCGGGCGTACTCAATGCGCGCCTGGCGCAGAACCGCTTCCTGGGTGGCGTCGCCCACAATGGTGTGAAACTCTTCGCCATAGCGCTGCGCCTTGCCTTCGTTCTGCTCGATCACCAGGAAGGGAGCGGGCTTGCGAGCCAGTTCGCGGGCGGCGCTGCGGCCCACGCGGCCTACGCCGCAGATGATGAAGTGATCGGTAAGCCGGCTGATTTCGCGTTCCATGCGGCGCCTGCCGAAGAAGTTACCCAACTCGAATTCTAGCAAAGCCTGGGTCAGCGACCCGATTCCCAGAAAAACCAGAGAAACGCCGGCGATGATCAGGAAGAGGTTGAAGATACGTCCGGCGTGGGAGAGCGGGTGCACTTCCTGGTAGCCGATGGTGGTGAAGGTGGTCACCACCATGTAGAGCCCGTCGAACCAGGGCCAGCCTTCGATGAAGTGAAAGCCGGCGACGCCCAGGAGGATAAGGATGAGCAACCCCAGGCTAATCAGTTTCAGATTGTGAAGAGCGCGCAAGCGGTCGTCAGTGGCCAGTGGTCGGTGGCCGGTTCCCGCCTTCAATTTCATCATACTTGCGAATAGGAAAGTAAAGAGTTTGTGGCGGGGAACAAGCTATCTTGCTGACTAGCTGGCTGGCAGATCCGGCTGTGTGCCAGCTCGCCAGAAAGCCAGCCAGCTACCGACGCTCGGTGTAGCCGGCTCCCACCGGAGGGCCGGAGACCGGCGTCCCGCCCTGCTGCACCTTGCTGTGGCGGCGGCTGTAGGTGAAGTAAATTAACATGCCGATAATCAGCCACACGATGAGCCGGAGCCAGGTGTCCAGTGGCAGGCTCACCATCATGAGCCCGGAAATCACAATGCCCATGATGGGCACAAAGGGTACCCAGGGCGTGCGGAAGGGGCGCGGCACTTCCGGCCGGGTGCGGCGCAGCACCCAAATCCCGGCGCACACGATGATGAACGCCAGCAGGGTGCCAATGCTGACCAGCTCGCCCAGCACGGAGATGGGAATCAGGGCCGCGAATATGGCTACGAACACGCCCACAAAAATCGAGGAGATGTAAGGCGTGCGGAAGCGCGGGTGCACAGCGCTGGCCCACTTGGGAAGCAGGCCGTCGTGCGACATGGTGTAGAAAATGCGCGACTGGCCCAGCAACATCACCACCATGGTGCTGCTTAGGCCGCAGATGGCGCCCAGCTTCACCAGCAGGCTGCCCCAGCGCACGCCGGTCATATCAATGCCGATGGCGATAGGATCGGGCACGTTCAGGTTGGTGTACTTCACCAGCCCGGTGAGCACGCCCGCCACCAGGATATAGAGGATGGTGCAAATGACCAGCGAACCCAGAATGCCGATGGGCATGTCGCGCTTGGGATTCTTGGTTTCCTGCGCCGCCGTGGAGACAGCATCAAATCCAATGTAGGCGAAGAAAATTACGCCCGCGGCGCGGAAGATGCCGCTGGTGCCGAACTCGCCGAAGCCGCCTTGGTTGGGCGGAATGAAGGGATGCCAGTTGGCGGAGGCTTCCGCCATGTGGCCAACGATATAATTGACCCCCAGGCCCACAAATACCATGAGCACACAGACCTTCACGATCACGATTAAGGAGTTCAGATTG
>DASVBI010000614.1:0-7395 GCA_036375915.1 Terriglobales bacterium
TGGGCGACATGCTGAAAGCCCACTCCGAGCGCGCCCCCCTGCAGCGCAACGTTGACGTCAACGAGGTGGGCGCCACCGGCGTGTTCCTCGCCTCCGACGCCAGCTCCGGCATCACCGGCGAAACCATTTACGTGGATTGCGGATACAACATCATGGGGTTCTGAAAGGCAGTGGTCAGTGACCAGTGGTCAGCTCGGGTAGTCGGGAGTCGGTAGTCAGTAAAATCTTCCTCGGCGCAACAAATCTCGCTGGGCCTCATGCTGAGGACCCTCAGGTCCGAAGCATCTCGCGTGCAGCACGGCCAACCTTCACTCCGCTTGACTCGCTGGTCTCTTGCTGACTCCTGACTCCCGACTACTGCCCCCATACAAAAGGCCTCCTCGCGGAGGCCTTGCTGAAAGCTGACGGCTGTGAGCTTACTGCGGCGCGCCCGTGGTCTGCACGCTGGAGGTGGACTCAGGCACGCCCGGGTTCTTCACCATGAAGAAACTGTGGTCGTAGAGGTCGCGGTACATGCGGCCGGCGATCTCCGCCGCCTTGGGTCCAAAAGTCGGCCGCCCACCCTGCAAGAACACCACCACCACAATCCGCCCGACGTTGGTGTTGGCATAGGAAGCAAACCAGCCAAAGCGGGTGCCATCCTTGGAGCAGGTGCCGGTCTTGCCCAGGATTTCTTCCTCGTTGAAGTTCACGCGCACGCTGCGGGCAGTACCGTACTCCACCGCCCCCGCCATGCCGTCGGAAATGTCGGGAATGAGCGGTGCAATGTTCAGCTGGCGCTTAACACGCGGCTGGAAGCCGGCCACTTCTTCCGGCGTGGTCGGATGCTGCAGGTAATAGAGAGTGCCGCCGTTGGCGATTGCGGAAACCATTGCCCCCAGCTGCAGCGGGGTCATGGAAACACCTTCCCCGAAGGAGCACATCTTGCCGACGCCGCCATCTGCGGTCGGAATCGCGTGATCGGGATATTCACCCAGTTGCTCGCCGGGAATGTTGTAACCCGCGAACTCCCCCAGACCGAACTGGTGGGCGTAATAGGCTACCTTCTCAAATCCCAGCTTGCGTCCCACCGCTTCGAAATAAGCGTTGTTGGAGTGGGCCAGAGCCTGCGTCAGGTTGAGGCGAGAGCGGCGGCCCAGGCGGATGCGGGTGTCCTTGTCAATTACGCCTTCACTGAGCGCGGCCAGCGCCACCGACAGCTTGATGGTGGAGCAGGGCATGGCGCCACTGGAAAGAGCCAGCTTCTGGTTGACCATGGCCAGAATGCGGCCGCTGGTGGGCTCAATGGCTACCACCGTGCCATTCATGTTGCCCAGCGCATCCATCGCCGCGGCGCGAACCGTGGGGTCCTCGCCGGCGGTGATATCGCCGTCCACCACGTCATCGCTGAACGAACTGGTGTAGAAGCGCTCGTTGTAGCGGTGGCGGCGGGCATAGCGGCGGGAGCGGCGTCCACGGACATAAACCGCCCGGGTGCGGCGCAGGCGGCTCATCCGCCGACGGGCGCGGGCGTTCTCTGTGATTCTGTGCTTGGATCTGCTGCGCGTGCTGCGGTGCGTGCTGATGGTCGCCGCCAGGGCGGACATCTCGAGAGCAATGAACGCCAGAACAACCAGCGCGATTTGGGCGGCTACTGAACTTTTCTTCATCACTCCCTGTCCATCCCTGGGGCCTTTGCCAACCATGTCGTGTGCACGAAACCTGCCACTCTGAAACGCCGGTGGCCTATTTGTACTAACGCTTAGATAGTAAGAGAGTTGCTGTTTGGCCGCAATGGAAAAAAGGCTCTATCGGTGACCTTGGAATCGAACTATCAAGTCACACGGATGCAGCTACTTAGGCGAGAGTTACTAAAGTGAAGGTGCCTTCCGTAATAGTCAGGGCGTTAACTTCTCTGATACTGGACCTAAGTACAAATACGGCGAGGATTGGCTCCGGGGCTTTCCACCTTGAGCCCCGCGGATGGGGTGCAAAGTTTTGCACTTGTGACGGTGGCGGTCAGTAAAGGTGACAGAGTTAGTTACAGGGTGACAGGATTTTGCAGTTCTTGCCTCGTTGCGGAAGTTATGTGCCGCCCCGCCGGGGCACCAGGCTCCAGCTTTGTCCAAAAGCCGAAGCCCGGTGCTCTGATGGGTCCATTCAGTTCACTTCCGTCCGCTTGCGTATGAAGGTAGGCACGTCGAGATCGTCATGCTCGAACGTGGGCATCGGGGGCGGCGCGGCCGGCATGGCCGCGCGGGGCGGCTCCTCTTCCACCTGGTTCACCACCGGTGGCGGCGCGTCGGGAATGCCGAAGGTCGAGGTAACGCGTTGCCGGGAGATGGCCTGTGCCGAAGACGAAATGCCGCGCTCACGACGCTGCGGCACGTCGCTCTTGAAGCCGGTTGCGATCACCGTGATCTTCACCGAGTCCTTGGCCTTCTCATCCAGCACGGCGCCGAAGATGATGTTGGCATCTTCGTGGGCGGCGCTCTGGATGATGCTGGAGGCCTCGTTCACCTCGCTCAGCTTCAGCGAACTGGAACCGGTGATGTTGATGAGGATGCCGCGCGCCCCGTCAATGGCGCCGGCTTCCAGCAGGGGTGAGGCGATGGCGCGCTGCGCCGCTTCCGTGGCCCGGCGCTCGCCGGTGGCGCTGGCCGTGCCCATCACCGCGTAGCCCATGCCGGCCATGATGGCCTTCACGTCGGCGAAGTCGCGGTTGATGATGCCGGGGATGGTGATGATGTCGGAGATGCCCTGCACCGCCTGGCGCAGAATGTCGTCCGCCACCTTGAATGATTCGAAAAAGCCGGCATTCTCCGCCACCGCCAGCAGTTTTTCATTGGGGATGACGATGGTGGTGTCCACCGAGTCAATCAGCTCAGAGAGGCCGTTGGAGGCCTGCATCATGCGGCGCTTGCCTTCAAAGCCGAAGGGCTTGGTGACTACGCCCACGGTGAGCGCGCCCATTTCGCTGGCCAGGGAAGCGATGATGGGCGCCGCGCCGGTGCCGGTGCCGCCGCCCATACCGGCGGTAACGAACACCATGTCCGCGCCTTCCAGCGCCTCAATGATCTTGTCGGAATCCTCCAGCGCCGCCTTGCGCCCCACTTCCGGGTTGGCGCCCGCGCCCAGCCCGTTGGTGAGCTTGACCCCGAGCTGAATCTTGACCGGGGCGCGCGAAAGGCGAAGCGCCTGCAGGTCGGTGTTGGCCACGATGAACTCCACCCCTTCCACCCCGGCATCAATCATGCGGTTGACGGCGTTGGTGCCGCCGCCGCCCACCCCGATCACCTTGATGTTGGCGTCGTTCTTGGCTTCTTCGTGAAAGCTGATGCGGATGCCGCTCTTGGGCGTCTCCGCCGGGTTCAATGTGTTTTCCTTTTTTGGCGTCATGACTTGCGCTCTCCGCTCCTCATACGGAAATTTTCTTCAAGTGCCTGTTTGCCGCTCCTGATCTCGTGCCCAATCCTTGCCTACAGCCGTATTCCCTGCGCCGGCTGGCCCTTGCCAAACAGCGCCTTCAGCTTGCCTACGCCCCACCTGTCGTCCTGATTGCCGCGGGCAAGGCGGGCGCGGTGACCGTAAAAAATCATGCCGATCAGGCTGGTGAACTCGGGCTCGGCCAGCAGGGCCGGCATTTTGGCCAGGGGCGAAGGCCAGCCCAGGCGCACCTGCTTGCGCAGCACCGATTCGGCGATCTCCAGAATGCCGCTCAGCCGCGCCCCGCCGCCGGTAAGCACCACGCCGGCGCCGCAGCCCTCCAGCAGCCCTCCGTGGCGCAGACCATCGCGCAGCATCTCGAATAATTCGCGGGCGCGCGGCTCCAGGATTTCTCCCAGCACGCGCTGCGCGATCATGCGCGAGGGCCGATCCCCCACCGAAGGCACCTCCACTTCATGGCCCTCGGGAATTCGCGTCACCACGGCGCAGCCGTAGCTGCGTTTCAGCTTTTCCGCTTCCACCAGCGGCGTGCGCAGGCCCACGGAAATGTCGCTGGTAAAGTGGTCGCCGCCCACCGGCAGCACCGCGGTGTAGGCGACCGCGCCATCCTGAAAGCCGACCACCTCGGTGGAGCCGGCGCCGATATCCACCAGGCAGACGCCCAGTTCGCGCTCTTCGGGGCGCAGCACCGCGTCGGCGCAGGCCAGGGGCTCAAACACGGTGTCGCTCACGTGCACGCCGGCGCGGTTCAGCACCGTAACCACGTTCTGGGTGGCGCTGTTGGCGGCAGTGACCACGTGCACCTTTACTTCCAGTTTGCTGCCCATCATGCCCAGAGGATCGCGAATGCCGGACTGGTGGTCGAGGATGAACTCCCGAGGCAGCAGGTGGAGAAAGTCGCGGTCAGCGGGCAAAGAAATGGCCTTCGCCTTTTCCACGGCGGAACGGATCTCGTCGCGGCTGATTTCACGCGGACGCTGGCCCAGGCTGATGCCGCCCACGCTGTTCACGCCGCGCACGTGAGAGCCGCCCACGCCCACAATGGCGTGCTCGATGGGAGCGGAAATGCCGTCCTCGGCCTGTTCCACCGCTTTCTGCAGGGAAGCGACGGCGCGCTCCAGGTCCATGATGACGCCCTTGCGCGAGCCCAGCGAATCAGCCACGCCGTGGCTACGGTAACGCAGGCCGGCTTCGGTAATTTCCGCCACCAGGGCGCAGGTCTTGGCGCTGCCTACGTCTATTGCGGTCAGAAGATGCGGGTTGTTGTTTGCCATGATCTCGTTTGTCGCTCACTTCCGATCCCGGGCCAGCTATCTGGCTGACTAGCTAACTAGCTGGCTGGCCAGCCAGGCAGCTAGTGAGCTGCTTTGGCGCGCCGCCAGCGGTGATGCTTCACCACGCTTTTCCTTTTTACTGGCCTAACTGCCCGCGCGGGCTTACGCCCTAGCGGACTGCTGGCCCGCTTCAAGTCGGCAGTGGTCAGCGCCGCCGGCTTCACTCCCGCGGCGATGGCGGCGCGCGCCGCGGACCCGCTCAGCGGCTTTTGCGCCAGCAGGCTGCTATCCGGATTCACGATGATCTGCCGGTCGTAGCGCAGGTCCACTGAATCCAGCTTCTGAAACTGCTGCCGCCATTCCGCCACGTGGGTCACGTAAATCTTGTATCGCTGCAGAAAATTTCCCGCTCCCAGGTGCACCAATACTGCCCCCGAAGGATCGTTGACCATCACCTTCACGTCCTCCGGGTCCGAAAGGTCCACTTCGCTCAGGTCCTGCGAGTAACGGGCGCCGCTGGAATCCAGATCCTGGATGAGCTGGGTGTAAATATCCATGCGCGCGGAGCGGGTGGAAAGCGGCTCCGCTTCGCCCATGCCCACAATCACGGGAAAGGAGTACTGCTGGTGCCCGCCCACGGGCAGGTCCATGACCACGCCGTCGGCGTCAATCAGGGAAATATGGGAGCCGATGCGGGCGAAGGCCACCGGCGTGCGCTCCTGAATCTGCACCTGCAGCCGGTTGGGCAGGAAGCGCATGACCGCCGCCGATTTCACCCACGGAATCCGCTCCAGTTGCTTCTGGCGCTCGGCCAGAGGAATAAAAAAAGTGTTGCGGCCGATGTCGCCGCCCATCACTTCCATCACCTGGGCGCGGCTGACGTTATGATTGCCGGAAAGCCCAATGTCGTCGCTGGAATCAATGGTGAAGCGCCAGGAATGGGCGCCATACTGCATGGCCATGCCGGCCACAATGGCGATCAGGATAAGGAGAGCGGCCACAACCGCAGCCCGCTTCAGCCGGTGGGCGGTCTTTCTGGGAAGGGACCCTCGACGGACAGAGACACGCTTCTGCGCGCGCAAAAACGGCGATTCTTGCTCGGATTCCAAGTCAACCAAGCGGGCATCGTCCAGCGTAGCGGGAACATATTCCGCACTGGGCGTGAGCTCCAGGTCGTCCTGGGCAGGTGGAACGCTTCTACGCGCCATCAGCCGTATTCAGTTGTCGTCGAGAATCGCCGCAGTAACTATAGCTGCTTTGGTTCAAAATTGAGACAACAATTTTTCCACAGGAAGGCTGAATTCATCGCCTCGGATAAACCCGGAGGAACGCGGATCAATACAGGAGAATCAAGGAAGGCAACAGGCACTCGGTGCCCTATCCGCGTTGATCCGCGGCGAATGAATTTAGACGCTGGCGAACGGCTCCTCCAGCGACGGACTCTGCGGTGTGAACAGCTCGGCGCCGTTTTCGGTAATGTGCATGTCATCTTCCAGGCGCACCCCGAACTCGCCGCGAATGTAGATTCCGGGCTCGTCGCTGAAGGTCATATCCGGCCGCAGCGGCAGGGTGTCGCCGTGCACCAGGTAGGGCCACTCATGGCCGTCCATGCCCATGCCGTGCCCCAGCCGGTGAGTGAAGTATTTGTAGCCCGGACCGTAGCCGCCGTCGGTAATCACCTTGCGCGCGGCCGCGTCCACCTCCTGGGCAGGCACTCCCGGCCGGGCAGCGTGCAGGGCCGCCTCCTGCGCGCGGTGCACGATGTCGAACACCTGCCGCATCTTGTCGGTCGGCTTGCCCAGAACAAAAGTGCGGCTGATATCCGAAACGTAGCCTTCCACCTTGCAGCCTCCGTCCATCAGCAGGATGGCGCCGTCGCGAATCACCTGCGGCGTTATGGAGCCGTGCGGCAAGGCCGAGTATTCGCCCACCTGGATTTCGGCCTCGCCTTCAAATCCCAACTGGCGGTGCGCGGCGGCTACCAGGTCTTCAAAATCGTGCTGGGTCATGCCCTCGCGCAGGGCGTTGTAAGCGGCGGCGTAGGCGGTAAGCGTGACCTTGGCCGCCAGGCGCATAAGCTCGATCTCGTGGCCGCTTTTCATCATGCGGCACCCTGCCGTGACCGGCGTGGCGCTGGTAATGCGCGCCTGCGAGGCTGCCAAACCCACGCCATGGCTGAAGACGAAGCGCGTGGACTCGTCAATTCCCAGCGTTCCCGTGGCCAGGCCGCGGTCCTTCAATCCCTGAGCGACCAGCCGGTAGGGGCTCTCGTCTTCGTTCCAGTAGCGCACTTCGGCGTCGGCCAGCGGACTCCCAGCAATCTGCTCGTGGGAGCGATCGGTTTCAAAATAAGGACATACAAAGAAAGCCGCGCCCTTGGCCGGCAAAATGAAAGCAAACAGGCGCTCGCCGCCCCACCAGTTGATGCCGGTGAAGTAATCCAGCGAGGTGCCGGCGGTAAGCATGATGGCGTCCATCTGGTTGGCAGCCATGAGCTCGCGCGCTTTCGCCAGGCGAGCTTGGCGCTCAGGGTTCGTAATGGGCTTGGCCTGCTCCTTCATGGACTTGAGCCCCGCAATGGAGGGGGGCAGAGGACGGCAATCGCTGTCCACGGTTTGCTGCGCAGCATGCGCCGGCAAGGCGGCGGCGCCGGCAGCCAGCGCGCTGCCGTAAAGAAACTTGCGGCGAGAGACCA
>DASVBI010000020.1:0-3170 GCA_036375915.1 Terriglobales bacterium
AGCTGCTCCTGGGAGACGAGGTAGATTCGCTGCAATATAAGGGAAAAACCCTGCAAAGGCCAGAGAAATGCGGAGGATTGCATACGGTGTACGACATTTTAGGCGTATAGCCGGTCTCCGTTGGGGATGACGCTGGAACAGAGGCGCAAGCGAAAAGCCCGGCAATTTGCCGGGCTTGTGCGGAGATTCTTAGTCCTATTTTATGAATTCCGGTCAGGCGCCTTCGCCGCCGACGTATTCGACCTGGCCACGCTCGTTGCGAATCCAGCCATGGCGGGCCAGCACGGAGCCAAAAATGTTCTCCGTCGCCTCCTCCACCTTTTTGCGGGCTTCCGCCGTGAAGTGATCCTGCAACTGACGTTCAAAATCAGGATTGGGCTTCTGAACCGTGGCCGGGGCTACGGCCTGGCCCCGAGGCTGCTTTTTCCTGCCACGGGAAACTAAATTACCTGCATGCTTTCTTGCGCTTACAGACACCTTACCCTCCCACTAACCGACCTTCAATTTTGCGGAAAGACAAATAATTAGATGCAAAGAGTCTGCCATCGGTTACAGGGACGGAAGTCTAGACCCGCCGCGGGCTGAGCAGGCGCATGGGAAGTGTAAAGATCGCCCACAGGAAGCCTAGCACCCCCTCGACCGCAATGCCCACGATGCGGAAGGGCAAGAGAATCAGCCAGACGAAGGGATAGAGGATGAGCGCCAGCAGGGCGAGGGGCCAGCACAGCACGAAGAGCAGGCACCAGAGAAGGAAGGTGAGCATGGCGTAAATCCTCCTGACTAATAATACGCGGGGTGGTGGGAAAAGTTCCGTGAGTTTAGAAGACGCAAGGTCCCTCGACTCGCGCGTCCCTCTCCCGCAAAGCGGCATCGGCGCACACTCGCTCGGGATGACACTCGGGGAGTTAGTCGGCGGCGACGGTTTCAGCGAGGAGGCGAAGGGATTGGTCGTAGGGGGCGCGGGCCACGCCGCGCTCGGTAATGATGGCAGCCACGTACTTGGCGGGGGTCACGTCGAAGGCAGGATTTTCCACCTTCACCCCTTCGGGTGCGATGGCCTTGCCGGCAATGTGCGTGACTTCGCGGGAGGAGCGCTGCTCGATGGGAATCTTGCTGCCGTCGGGCGTCTCTAAGTCCACGGTGGAAAACGGCGCGGCCACATAAAAGGGGATGCCGTGCTCCTTGGCCAGCACGGCCACGGTGTAAGTGCCGATTTTGTTGGCCACGTCGCCGTTGGCGGCGATGCGGTCGGCGCCCACCACCACGGCGCCGATTTTGCCCTGCTTCATCATAGCGCCGGCCATATTGTCGGAGATCACGGTGGTGGGGATGCCGTCCTTCATCAGCTCCCAGGCGGTGAGGCGGGAGCCCTGCAGGAAGGGCCGGGTTTCGTCGGCATAGACCTGGAGCTTCTTGCCTGCCTCCACGGCCGCGCGGATGACGCCCAGAGCGGTGCCATAGCCGCAGGTGGCCAGGGCGCCGGCGTTGCAGTGGGTGAGCACGCCGCCGCTCGGGGGCATAAGGGTGGCGCCGTGGCGGCCCATGGCTTCGTTGGCGGCAATGTCTTCCACGTACATGCGCTGGGCCTCGTTGATCAGCGCCTGGCGGATCTGGTCCACGGGCAGCTCGGAGCAAGCCTCAAATTTTCCCTGCATGCGGCGGATGGCCCAGAAGAGGTTGACGGCGGTGGGGCGGGTCTCGCCCATGACTTCGCAAATCTCATCGAAGGCGCGGCGCAACTCGGAAACGTGGCCGGCGTCGGCATCGCGCACGCCCAGGGCGATGCCCATGGCGGCAGCCACGCCGATCGCGGGCGCTCCGCGCACCGTCATGTTGCGAATGGCGTCCGCAACCTCTTCGTAGGTGGCGCAGGTGACGTAGGTTTCTTCCGTGGGCAGCTTGCGCTGGTCAATGAAGCGCACGCCGGAGTCGGTCCATTCGAGAGTTTTGACCATCAGTTGTCAGTTTCCAGTTTCCAGTTGCCAGCTTCTGCCGGGCTTTGCCCGGCTGGACAGCCGAGGGCGGCTGTCCCTACGCACTCCGCACGTGCTCGCGGCGAACGTCATTCGCGGGAAACAACGCCACAAAGGGCGCGGGGGCAGCCGCCTTATCCACATTGGCTCGGCCGCCGGCTTCTTCCCGCTCCACCAGGCACATCACACCGGCGACTTCGAAGCCGAACTCGCGCGCCGCTTCGATGGCCTGAATGGTGGACGCGCCGGTGGTGCAGACGTCGTCCACAATCACCACTCGCGCGCCCTTCTGGCGGAAGCCTTCGATGCGCTGCCCGGTGCCATGCTGCTTTTCCGCCTTGCGCACCAGAAAGCCGTGCACCTGGCCGCTGACCACCGCCACGGCGCTGACGATGGGATCGGCGCCCATGGTCAGGCCGCCAATGGCTTGCGGGCGCCACCCGCGGGCTTGAATCTCCTGCCAGAACACCTCCCCGGTCAGGCGCGCGCCCTGCGCATCCAGGGTGGCAGTGCGGCAATCAATGTAATAGTCGCTGGTGCCGCCGGAGGAGAGCTTGAACTGGCCCAGGCGGAAGGACTTCTCCGCCAGCACCTGCAAAAGTTTGGCGCCCTCAGGTGACATAAACCTTTACCATAGCACGGCAAAAAGTTTGCAGGAAAGCGGCCCGCAGCAGACCAGACGATTGCCGGGCCCAGGAGCGGAAGCAGACGATGCGGGAACAACCACAGGTAGCGGTGCTGGGAGCAGGCGCGGTGGGCTGTTACTTTGGCGGGATGCTGGGGCGCGCCGGAACACCGGTGACCCTGATTGCGCGGCAGCCGCGGGTGGAGGCCCTAGAACGCGAGGGCTTGTTCATTGACGCGGTGCACTTCCAGGGCCGGGCGCCGGTGGCAGCCTCGGCGGACCTGAGCGTTGTAAAGGCCGCCGACGTGATTCTTTTCTGCGTGAAAACGGTGGACACGGAGAGCGCCGCCCAGGAACTGCGGCCTCATCTTTCTCCCGGCGCGCTGGTCATCAGCCTGCAGAACGGAGTGGATAACGTGGAGCGCATCCGCAAGGCCAGCGGGATTGAAGCCGTGCGCGCCGTGGTTTATGTGGCGGCGGAAATGATCGCCCCCGCGCGGGTGAAGCACTCCGGCCGGGGCGATCTGATTCTGGATGCAGGGAAGGAAACGGGGAAGCAGGCAGACATCCAG
>DASVBI010000303.1:0-6805 GCA_036375915.1 Terriglobales bacterium
GAGATGGGATCCTTTTCCTGCTCGAACAAGCGCGCGATGGCCTTCCGGCTGACCAGATCGGCTTCATTTTCCAGGCGGTTCACTTCCACGCAGTGTTCCAACACATGCTGGTTCTTCTCCAGGTTGGAGACCGCCTTGGCCAGCTCCTCGCTCTGCTGCACGATGATGCCCGCCAGTTCCGCGGCCGGCGGCGGGGGGGCGCTGATGTTGTACATCACCAGCCGGACCGCCGCCGAGTTCATGAAGTCCAGCACGTCATCCAGCGAGGAAGCCAGCCGGTGAATGTCCTCGCGGTCAAAGGGGGTGATAAATGTTTGATTGAGCTTGGTAATGATGGCGTGGGTCATGTCGTCGCCGCGGTGCTCGAGTTCCCGAAACCGCTCCACCGCCGTGGGAATCTCGTTGTGGTTGCTGAGCATGCGCTGCAGCAAGCGCGCGGCGTCGGTGAGGTTCTTGGAGACTTCGGCGAACATCTCGAAGAACTTCGTTTCCTTCGGGATAAATCGCACCATGCAGGTTGTATGAACTCCTTGACAAGGGCTTGAACCGGACACGGTTACTATTCCACACGCCTGCGAGAGCGTCAATCGTGGGAATCTGGCCTGGGTTGGAGTGATGCGCGCGTCGCGGGCGATACGCCTATGAAGGGCGATGGGGTCGTGCTGCCGCTGCCGGTGGAGACACTACTGGCAAAGCCTCAAACACGCAACAGGTTAGGTCTTGGGAGAGAGGGGGTTCACGGCGCCGACGAAGCGCTGACCACATCTGCCAGAATCGGCCGGGCATAGTAGCCCCTGCGCGCGTGCACATGCAGTTTCTTGCCGAAATGGCGGGCCACGATGCGGATACGGCGAAAATGCCCATCAGGCTTGAATTCCGCCGGCCGGTAGGAAACCGCATACCGATTTCTCAGCTCATCCCGGACACGGGCAAATGCCTTGCTCACCCGCTTCTTCGACGCGGGAAAGAGGGCTCGCCCGCCGCTCTGTTCCGCCAATTTTTGCAACGCGTCGTCTCCAATCACGTTCAAGCCGCGAGGATTGCTGCTGATGGTGTAGATGGTAACTTCGTCCCACTGCGCTATCTCGGCTGCGTCCCTTAAGGTGTGGCTGCTGGCGTTATCGTCGCCGTCGGTGATCAGCACCAGCACCCGAGCGACCGGCTGTCGGTCCCCGCTCTCGGCCAGCTTTTTGCAGGCGCCGGCGATGGCATCAAAAACCCCAGTGTCGCCCTCGTCATCTTGCAGACGCTGCAAAGCGCTGCCCACCTTGTCCGGGTCGTTGGTAAAATCCTGCATCATGCGCATGCGGTGTGAGAAGCCGGCCACAAAAACGCGGTCGTGTTGCCCATCCACCACCTGTCTTACAAACTGGTTCGCCGCCTGAATCTCATGGCGGAAGCGGTCGTTGACCGACCCGCTGGTGTCAATAAGCAGCCCCAGCCGCATGGGCAAGCCCTGCTCGTTGCGGAAGTCCATGATTTCCGCCGGCGCCCTCTTGTCATCGCGCACCTGCACCTCCGCGCGTTGCAAATCGTCCACGTACTTGCCTTTCCGGGTTGCCGTGAACATGACTGTAACTTCGTTCACCTGCCGCCGGAACACCCAATTTCCGTTGCCGTCCACGAGCGGAAGCTGGGCGGCGCCGGGAGCCAGCACCATTTTGGTGGGAACCTCACCCCGTTCTAATTGCTGCGCTACGGCCGGGGTTTCGGCAAGCTGCGGTAGCGCCATTCCTATTACCAGCACAATAGCTGCAAAGCGATTCTCCATGACTCAACAACCGTAAGCGATCTAGTCAGACGCGCTTGAGAAGATGCTGCGGGACAGGTGGGTGTTGGCCCGGCTTTTAGGCATTCGAGGAGAAATCCTCATTTTGCCGCAAACGCAGAACGAAGGCCCAGGGCACAAGTGAGGGCTCGGCTTTGTCGGGTCAGGCTCGCACCGGCCGCGGCCGCCTCCCGTAACCGCGCCGATCATTCCCCCTTGAACGCCGCATCAAAGGCCACTCCCGAGGGAGTCAACTCCAGCCGCCGCACCAGGGCCAGCGCTTCCGGCGCGCCCTGCTCGCGGTCCATACCGTTGTCTTCCCACTCGATGCTCAACGGCCCGCGGTAGCCTGCGTCGTTCAACGCCCGGAACACACGCTCGAACGGCACTCCGCCGCGCCCCGGGGAAACAAAATCCCAACCTCGTCGGTGGTCTCCGAAGAAAAGGTGCGAAGAGAGAATCCCGTTGCGCCCGTCCAGCACCCGCACCGACTCCTTCACGTGCATGTTGTAGATGCGGGCGCCAAAGCGGTGCACGAACGCCACCGGGTCCACCATCTGCCAATACAGATGGCTGGGATCAAAATTGATGCCGAACGCCGGCCTCCGGCCTACAGCTTCCAGGGCGCGTTCGGTGGTCCAGTAGTCGTAAGCGATCTCGCCCGGATGCACTTCCAGCGCGAACTTCACTCCCACCTGGTCAAACACGTCCAGAATCGGATTCCACCGCCCCGCAAAATCCTGGTACCCGTCTTCGATCATCGCCGGCGGCACCGGCGGAAACATGGCCAGGGCGTGCCAGATCTTTGACCCGGTAAAACCGTTTACCACTTTTACTCCCAGCTTTGCCGCCGCCCGCGCCGTCTCCATGATGCGCTGTGCAGCCCGCTGCCGCACTCCCTCCGCCTGGCCGTCGCCCCACACCTCCGGCGGCAGAATTCCCTTGTGGCGCTCGTCAATGTTCAGGTCGCATACCGCCTGTCCCACCAAATGTGCCGATACGGCAAAGCACTTCAACTTGTGGCGATTAAGAATCTCCCAGCGCGACTGGCAGTAGCCTGCATCGGTCAGCGCCTTGTCCACCTCGAAGTGGTCGCCCCAGCAGGCCAGCTCCAGCCCGTCGAATCCCCACTGCTGCGCTTTGGCCGCCAGTTTCTCCAGCGGCAAGTCCGCCCACTGTCCCGTAAACAGGCAAACTGGTCTGCCCATCTTCTCTCCTGCTCTTATGGCGCGGGCGCTCCCACCCGCGACCGATCCAACTGGGCACCAGGTACTGGGTACTTTATTCGAACCCAATCCCCTTCATCGCCGGATATAGCTTGCGATACTCGCGGTACCGACCTTCCATGTGCGCCACTGCGGCTGCCTCGGGCTCAATGCGCGACGCAATCCGAATCACCGCTTCACACGCCGCATCCACCGAGGGCCATGCGCCTCCCCCCACACCCGCTAGCAGCGCCGCCCCGTACGCTGCTCCTTCTTCCGCGGCCGCCACTTCCACGGTCCTTCCGTAAATTTCCGCCTGAATCCGCCGCCACACCGGCGAGCGCGCTCCCCCGCCTCCCAGCCGGATGCTCCCTACGGGCACTTTCATTTCCTCAAAGATTGTCAGCGTATCACGCAGGCTAAAGGCCACGCCTTCCAGGATGGCGCGCACCACGTGCGCCCGCGTGTGGCTGGCCGTCAACCCCGCCAGAGCCGCCCGAGCCTTCGGGTCCAAATGGGGTGTTCTCTCCCCCATCAGATACGGCGCCCACAGCAGCCCTGCCGCTCCCGCCGGAACCTTGGCCGCTTCGACACACAAACGCTCATAAGGGTCGCGGCCGTCGTCGGCTCCGGCGCCGAACTGATCGCGAAACCAGCGCAGCGATAGCCCCGCGCCCTGGGTAACGCCCATAACGTGCCAGCGGCCGGGAACCGCGTGGCAGAAGGTATGCACCCGGCCCTGGGGATCGAGTGCCGGCCGGTCCGTGGCCGCGAATACCACGCCCGAGGTGCCGATGGTGGCGCTCACCGCCCCGGGCCGAACTATGCCCAATCCCACCGCGCCCGCGGCCTGGTCGCCCGCTCCCGCCACCACCCGCGTCCCCTGCTTCAGCCCTGTTGCCTGGGCGCCGTCGGCGGAGACTACTCCCACCACTTCCGGCGACTCAGATACCTGCGGCAACAGCCGCTCATCCACCTCCATGGTCTGCGCCACTTCTGCCGACCAGCGCCGGTGGGCCACGTCGAACAGCAGGGTGCCGGAAGCCTCGGCCACATCTATCGCCCGCTCCCCAGTGAGCCGCATGCGCACATAATCTTTGGGCAGCAATACGGAACGTACTCGCCTCCACAGCTCCGGTTCATGCTCGCGCACCCAAAGCAGCTTGGGAAGGGTGAACCCGGTGAGCGCTGGGTTGGCGGTCAACTCGATCAGCCGCCGAGCCCCGATCTTCTCCGTGATTTGCCGGCACTGTGCCGCGGTGCGCTGGTCGCACCATAGGATGGCCGGGCGCAAAACCTCGCCCTTATCGTCCAGCAGCACCGCTCCGTGCATCTGCCCGGAGAAACCGACGGCGCCGATGCTCTCCGCCTCGACACCCCCGGCCAGCACCGCCCCTATCGCCTCCTGCGCGGCCCGCCACCAGTCTCGCGGGTCTTGCTCCGCCCACCCGGTTTGCGGCGAGGCAAAGTGCGCATGCTCCGCGCCGGCCGCGGCTACGACCTGCCCGCGTTCGCCCACCACAACCGCGCGCGTGCCTCCCGTGCCCACATCAATGCCAAGGAAGTTCATCTGTGATTCGGCTCTTCCCGTTCGGAGTGGCACGATTACATGTCCGCCCAAATCCCGTCAACTCGGTCTGGAAATTAGCGTGGGTAGAGACGTTGCTGGCAACGTCTCCAATCGAGACGTAACAAGTTGCATTTCTACCGAACTACCCATTGGGCTGAGTGCTGAATGCTCACTGCCAACACTTGAATGTTAAACTTCCTATGGTGGGCGAAGTCAGAACTGCCCTAGCGAAAACTTTGCCGGAAACTCGAAACTGGCAACCTGAAACTACCCCATGCCCCGCCACTTCCATGGCACTACGCGCCAGGAGCGCGCCCTTTCAGCTTATGTGAAGCTGCTGCGCGCCAGCGAGACCCTGCACACCGAGGCCACCCGCTCTCTGGCCGATACCAGCCTATCCTCCAGCCAGTTCGCCGTGCTCGAAGCCCTTTACCACGTCGGCCCCTTGTGCCTGAGCGAATTGGCCCGCAAGATCCTCAAAACCAGCGGCAATCTCACCATGGTGGCCAAGAATCTGGAGAAGCAGGGCCTGGTCGTCCGCCAGCAATCGGCCCAGGACCGGCGCTTCGTCAGCCTCGCCATAACCGAGAAAGGACGCAAGCTCATGGCCCGCATCTTCCCCCTTCACCTGGCCCGTATCGTTGAACTAATGGAGCGCCTCAACCCCGCCCAGCAGGACGAACTGGCCCGTCTGTGCCTGAAACTGGGCAAAAACCAGTAGTTGGTAGTTGGTAGTTGGACGCCCACGGCTCCCTTTTACGCCCGCACCACCTACCTGCCAGCTACTGACTACCAACTACCGGTTGGTTGAAACTATTTCAATGTTAAAGCATCTATAGCTGTTGAAAGGAGGCCGCCCATGATTACCCTGCGTCCTGCTGACCAGCGCGGCCAAGCCGACTACGGCTGGCTGCACACCCGTTATACCTTTTCTTTTGCCGATTACTACGACCCCGAACACACGCAGTTCCGCAGCCTGCGCGTTATTAACGAGGACCACGTCGAGCCCGGCCACGGCTTCGGCACCCATCCTCACCGCGACATGGAAATCATCACCTATGTGCTGGAGGGCGCGCTCGCCCACAAGGACAGCATGGGCACTGGCTCCACCATCCGTCCTGGCGAAGTGCAGCGCATGAGCGCCGGTACCGGCGTGCTGCACAGCGAGTTCAACCACTCGCCCTCGGAGGAGGTCCACCTGCTCCAGATCTGGATTTTGCCCGAGCGTAAAGGTATCGAGCCCAGTTACGAGCAGAAGGAATTCCCTCGCGACGCCAAGCTCAACCGCCTGCGCTTGGTCGCCTCGCCTGGCGGCGAGGACGGCGCCGTCACCATCCATCAGGACGCGCGCCTCTACGCTTCCGTTCTGGAAGAGGGCAAAAACGTGCGGCACCAGTTGGGCAAAGGCCGCTACGCCTGGCTGCAGGTTGCGAAGGGCGAGGTCTCGCTCAACGGCACTTCCCTGAAGGCCGGGGATGGCGCCGCCGTGGAGCGCGAGCCCGCGCTCGAAATCACAGGCCACGCCCCCAGCTCGGAGTTCCTGCTGTTCGATCTGGCGTGAACTTCTTGCCGGCGTCATGCTGAGGGGCTTCAGCCCCGAAGCATCTCGCGTGCAGCGCTACGTCGTTCGTTAAGGAGAGAAGAATATGCTGCGTAAGTTGCTTCGCACCAACAACGACTTTGTCCTTACAGTCGTCCGCCTGGTCCTGGGAGTTGTCTTCTTTGCCCACGGCGCCCAGAAAATGCTGGGCTGGTTCGGCGGCTATGGCTTTTCCGGCACCATGGGATTTTTCGAGCACAACGGCATACCCGCCGGGTTCGCTTTCCTGGCCATCGCTGCTGAATTCTTTGGCGGTATCGGACTGCTGCTCGGCCTGCTCAGCCGCATGGCCGCCTTCGGCATAACCTGCAACATGCTGGTGGCCATCGCCACCGTGCATCACCGCTTTGGCTTGTTCATGAACTGGACGGGGCAGCAGAAGGGCGAAGGCTTCGAATTCCACCTGCTGGTTCTGGCGATCACCACGCTGATCATGGCGCGCGGGGCCGGCGCCCTGTCGCTCGACCGCCTGCTCAGCCGTCCGGCGCCATCGGATTTCCAATCGCGGCCGCTGGCTAAGGCTGAGTAAGCCCGCCCTAAAATATAAGCAGAGACGTTGCTCGCAACGTCTCTGCTGCCGACTTCAGACTACTGACTCTCAACTACTGCCTTACTTCCACTTCCACCTTCACTTCCGGGGTCGCAACTGCGACCGTGCCGTA
>DASVBI010000016.1:0-8487 GCA_036375915.1 Terriglobales bacterium
TTGATCGCGGCTGCCCTGGAAGCGGCCCGCAGAGCCTACGCACCCTACAGCACTTCTCCATCGGGGGTGGCGATCCGGAGCAGCCAAGGCCGGATATATCGCGGGTCGTACATCGAAAACGTGGCCTTTAACCCCAGCCTGTCTCCGCTGCAGATTGCGTTGACGCAGATGATCGCGGCAGGCGAACAGTATTCCGCGATCTCGGAGGTCACACTGGTGGAAGTGGAAGGCGCGAAAATCAGCCAGAAAGCCGTAACAGAAACGGTCCTCGGCGCAATCGCTCCAGCGGTGAAACTGGAACATGTGTACGCCCGGGTTGGGTGAGTGCCAGGTTTAAATGCCGGCTAATTTCGCTAAGCGAGGAGCGCTGCGTCTAGAGCGTATATGGTCAATCAGCCGTTCTTCATACCGTCACTGCTTATCAGCCTAATCGCCATCACGCTGGTTCTTGGTTTCATCCCGCGAAACCGCTGGTATGGCATTCGCACAGCCCAGACTCTGTCGGATGAAAGGATATGGTACCGCTCCAACCGGTTTGGGGGCTGGGCTTTTCTGCTATCGGGCATGATTTATTTTGCGGTCGCAAAAATGATTCCTGCTCCCAAGCGCCCCGCCTCTGATTTAGCGCTCTGGGGGCTGCATCTCTGTGCTTTTTTGCTGCCCTTGGTTACCAGCGTGGTGGTTACGTTGAGATATGTCAAAGGTCTTGCCAAACAGCTATAGGGCGAATGTCCGCTGACCAGGGCTGCGCCTGCGTAGCTGGTCAGCGGCACGCCTCCGAGCCCAAGCCTTCTCCTCAGAACGTGAACTTAACCGCGAAGTTCATATTGCGCGGGCCGCCTTGCGCGATCACGGGATTACCCACCGCCACATCGGAGGTCTTGGTGAGCTGTCCGAATGTGGAACCCAGCGTGTTATCCGGCAAGTAGTAGAAATTTACCCGGTTGAGGATGTTGTAAACCTCCCAGCGGAATTGGAAATTCAAGCGCTCGGTGATTTTGGTGTTCTTGATGACCGTCATGTCCCACTGGCTGAGGCCGGGGCCGATGAGCTGGTTGCGCCGGGAATTTCCCACCGTGCCCGCGCATGGAAAGTAGAAGGGAGAAAGCGGCAAGCCGCCGGATGTGTCTCCGCACGGGTCAGGCTGGCCAGCGGCGGTGAAGGTTTCAACCACGTACTGGTCGGGATTGCGGGTGTTGTAGTGGACCGGCGTACCGTCCCAGGCAGCGCGGATGGAACTGCCCGCCAGACCCTGTCCGGAGGGGTCAGAACCACTCAGCAGGGCGGTAAAGGGGCGGCCGCTGATGGCAGTGTAGATGGTGCTGATCTCCCATCCTCTTCCCAGTCGCTGGCCGAGCTGGGGAATGGAGGGCAGAGTATAAACGCCGCCCACATTAAAGTTCAGGCGCACGTCATGATCGCACAGCCCCCAGGAATCGCGCGGTGAGAAGGGGTTGTTCAGCTGGGGGTAATCGCCGGCCCCGCCGCGGTTGACGGAATTCATGTCGTAGCACTTGCTCCAAGTGAAGTTGTACTGCGTATCAAGGCCGTGCCAGTTGCGCTGGTTCAGGGTCATTTGCAGCGAGTCGTATTGCGACTTAGCGGCGTTGGTGGCCTGGATGATGTGGTTCAGGTCGGGATAAAGGGTGCTGAAGGGACGGTCAGCGAAATCGCCGGCGCTGCCCAGGGGGCTGGCGTTCAGGTCGCGATACATGACGAGGTCGCGCCCGCGCTGACCCGAGTAGCCCACGGTGAGCACGTTGTTGGCGTTGAGCTCCTGTTGCAGGCTGAGGTTGAAATTGTGCATTCGTGGAGTTTTGAAGTTGTTCACGATAGAGAACGCATTGTAAGGCGGCGATCCCGAAGGATTGCTGCCGAAAATGGGTCCTTTGTCAATGCAGACGTAGTCGCCGCCGGCGGCAAGGTTATTGGGATCCAGACAGGTTGCAGCCGGATTATTGGGCAGAACCGTGGTGTTGCCCAGGCCCACATCGCCGTCCACTGAAACCGAAGTGGAAGAGAACTGGCCCAGGAAGGGCTGGGAAAAAGAGCCGGCGCGGGCGCGGGCGAAGGTATAGGGAGCCGCAAAAGCAGCGAAGTTGGGAGCGTCGTAGGTGAGCGAGTAGCCGCCGCGCAGAGCGGTCTTGCCGCTGCCAAAAATATCCCAGGCGAAACCGACGCGCGGACCGAAGTCGTGCAGATCCAGGTTGTACAGGCGGTCAATCCCTTGCCCCAGTCGAACCAGGCCGCGGTCGGGGAAAAAGTTGGAGCCGATGTTGTCGCTCTCGCTCAGGGCGCCATTGATGTCCCAGCGCAGGCCGTAAGTCAGCGTCAGGCGCGGGGTCACCTTCCAGTCGTCCTGGCCATAAAAACCGACGGATTTCTGGTAGATGTGACGGTGGGTGTCGCCGAAGTTGCGGTTGGCGTCGTCGGCTCTGCCCAGCAGCAGTTGCTCCACGGTGTCCTGGATGGGATTGCCGGAAATGGAGCCGGTGTAGCCCAGGAAATAGCCGAACACCAAGCCGGTGCGGGCGCGATTGCGCAAACTGTTGGTGTAGGCGCGCTGGTAGTTGCCGCCGAACTTGATGGTGTGATTGCCTTTCACCCAGGAGAAATGCTCCGACCAATCCCAGGTCTGGTCGGGGCGGGTGGTAATGGGATAGCCCTGCACGCCGCCAATGTAGCCGCCGTACCCGAGCGGAGACAGATAAACGTAAGGCACACCGAAGTCGGCGGGAGAGAGCGGGCCAGTGTCCACGCCCAGGCTCTTGGGATCTATCTTGTTATTGACGTCAATAATCTGGGCAAAGCGGGTCAAGCCCAGCCGGCTTTCCAGAATTTTGTTGTTGCTGATGGTCCAGGTCCAGCTTATACCCGCCATCTGTGCGCGCGATGGCGCAATCGAGTTGAACAAAGCCGGGTTGGATCCGCCCGCCGGAAGTCCGGCGTAGGGGGGTGCGCTCTGCAGGCTGTCGCCCAGAATGTAACGCGCGGTGAAGCTGTGCTTATTGTTGAGGCGAAAATCAAATTTGGTGCCGAAGCCATTGGCGCTGGCCCGGGTGGGTGTTTGGGCAACAAAAGTCTCGGTGGGAGAGGTGGGAAAATAGCTGAGCAACTTCTGTCCCGCCGGGCTGATGCTCAGACCGGGATGAGCCGCGATATCAGCCATGGCGCCCTGAATGTCCTGCGGGCTGGGCACAGTCCGGCTGCTCACCGCCAGCGAGGTGTAGCGCTGGCCTTCGTAGTAGAGGAACATAAAAGCTTTGTCTTTGACGATGGGGCCGCCGATGGTCCCGCCGAACTGATTGTTGTGCAGGGGCGTGGACTGGCACTCGCCGGGCGATGCGCAATTGTCGGTGTTGTGTTTGGAGAAATAGTTTGCGGCATCGGCAAAGTTGGTATGACGCACCCAGGTGGCGGAGCCGTGCCAGTTATTGGTGCCGCTCTTCATACCCAGCATGATGGGAGCGCCGCCCTTGACCCCGAATTCCGCCGACGGCGTTTCCTGCACCGTAAGCTCCTCAATGGCTTCCGGCGGGAAGATGGTTGCGGGAATACCGACTACGCCGGTCTGGTTCACGGCCGAGTCGCCGTAATAGCGGTCGTTATTGTAGAGCCCGTCTATGAAGTAGTTGTTGGAGGTGGTGCGGGAGCCGTTAATGCTGATAGCAAGAAATCCTCCACCGGGAGCGCGTTGCACGCCGGGAGTGATGGCCAGCAGGGAGTTGAAGTCGCGCCCGTTCAGGGGCACGGCCTCAATCTTCTGCTGGTCCACGTAATTGTTGTTGTTGCTGGAGAGATCCACCATCGGGGCCACGCCTTCTACGGTTACCGTTTCCTGGCGCGAGCCGACCTGCATCTTGAAATCAGCATGGATGACCGCGTTGGCGGCCACTCCTACCTGGCGCTTCATGGTCTTGAAGCCGGTGGCTTGCACGCTGACCGAGTAGTTGCCCACAGGCAAGTCGGGAATGCGGTAGGAACCGCTGCTGGTGGTGGTGGCAGTTCGGGTCAAGTCGGTTCCCAGGTTTCTTGCGGTTACTGTCGCGTTGGGGATGACCGCGCCGCTGGCATCGGCTATATCGCCGGAGATATCACCGGTGATTTTCTGGGCTAGAACTGGAGAAGAAACCATAACAATCAGAAACACGAACAGGACTGCCAACCGCGCCACCCAAGCCTGCGTCCGCATAGCCGCCTCCCGGAGGAATACTGCTGAATTTTGAAGTCAGCTAATGATTAAGTGAGCCCAAGCAATACTGAGTCTGCAGTTTAGCGATATTGGCGGAAGTGTCAATCGCTTGTACGACATTTTTTCTGCACTTCCCGCATCAGAAAAGACACACACACTTCACAACTGTTGCCGGTAATCGCCCGCCCCGCGCCCATTCTGGCGGTTCTTGTCGCGGCCAGGTGCGGCAGGCTCCGCATGGAGCGCCTGATGACCGGCGGGCGTAAAGCTCGCGCTGCCGGCTATGTTAAACTCGCCTTCTCCTATGCAGTTGCAGCGCGCCCTGGTTTCTTTCCTCCTTCTGGCGGCGGCTGGCGCTCTGGCTGCGCCTTCTCCTCCGCCCAACATCATCCTCATCACTCTGGACACTACCCGCGCCGACCGCATGGGATTTCTGGGTTCCAAGCTTGGCCTCACGCCCCACCTCGACGCTCTGGCGAAACAAGGCGTCGTATTTACCCACGCTTACGCTCACGTGCCGCTGACGACAGCCTCGCACGCCACCATCCTGACCGGGACTTATCCGCAGTACAACCAGGTGAATGATTTCGGCAAGCCCTTGGGCGCGGGCCTGCCTTATCTTCCCGACATCCTGCACCACCATGGCTACCGCACGGCGGCGTTTGTGGGCTCGTTAATTTTGGACCCGTTGGACGGGTTGGCGCCCGGTTTTGACCGCGGCTTCGATTTCTACGACGCCGGGTACCGCCTGCGCCGGGCCCACGAGGACCGTTACCAGACGGTAGAGCGCCGGGCCAACCAGGTAATCGGCCATGCCTTGGCCTGGTTGCGGCACAACCCGCAGCGCCCGTTTTTCCTGTGGATTCACCTTTACGACGCGCACGATCCCTACGATCCCCCGCCGCCTTATGCGCAGCGCTACGCCTCGTTTCCCTACGACGGAGAAATCGCCTACGTTGACGCCGCGGTCGGACACCTGCTTACCGTGTTGCGTGCCCAGGGGCTTTATGACCGCGCGCTCATTGCCGTCATGGCCGATCATGGCGAAGCCTTCGGCGAACACGGCGAACGGACGCACGGAATATTTCTGTACGATGAAACCATTCATGTGCCACTGCTTTTCAAGCTGCCGGACGGACGTTTTGCAGGAGAGCAAATCAGCGCGCGTGCGGGTTTGGTGGACGTTATGCCTACTATCTTGACCGCGCTCGGGATGCAACTGCCTGGCGCCGTTCAGGGAGAATCCTTGTTGGAACTGATGCGGACTCAAGCGCGCGCGGGCCACGCCGGAGGACATGAAGCGGACCGGCCTATCTACGCGGAAACGGATTACCCGCAGCGTGCGTTTGGCTGGAGTCCGCTGCGCGCGCTGCGCGACGGCAAATACCTATTTATTGAGGCTCCGCGACAGGAGTTGTACGATCAGCTCGCCGATCCCAAGGAAGTACACAACCTGGCCGGCAATCGCCCAGCCGTGGCCGGCACCCTCGCCAAGAACCTGGATAGCTTCCGCGCCCGCACCAGTGCGGCGACGAGCGCCAAGGGAGCGGTGGATGCGCAACAGGCGCAGAAGCTGAATGCGCTCGGCTATGTCGCCTCCGATACCTCGGCATCCGATACGACGGCGAAGGCGGGCAAAACTGAGGCTGCTGATCCCAAAGATAAAATCGAAATTGCCAACCAGATGCATGCCGCCATCATGGAGATGGAGGATGGCCAGTACCAGCAGGCTATTCCACGGTTGCAGGCGGTTTTGGCGGGTGATGCCAATATGCCCATCGCACAGATGCAACTGGGCACCGCACTTACCCGCCTGCATGATTACCAACAGGCTGTGCCGGCGCTGCAGAAGGCGCTTACCCTGCAGCCCGACTCGGGCATGGGCCACTACCAACTGGGCCTGGCGCTTTTTGAGACCGGGGATTGGCAGGGGGCCGCGCCGCAATTCGAATTCGCGGTCAAACAGGCTCCCCGCTGGGCGGACGCGCACTTCTCTCTGGGTTCGGTGTACGCGCGCATTGACCGCGTGCCGGAAGCCCTGACCGAATTGCACACGGCATTGGAACTCAATCCACACCACTACCGCGCCAACCTGCTGCTGGGCCGCATCCTTTTTCTGCAAGGTCACCCGCGGGAAGCGCTTCCCAATCTGCAGGAAGCAGTGGCAGTTGAGCCTCAGTCGCGCGAAGGGCATTTATTCCTGGCCGATGCGTACGCTCAACTGGGCATGAACGCGGCCGCGCAGCGGGAGCGCGCGCTGGGCGAGCGCCTGCCTCCTCCTCGCCAGCAGTGAAGTCCCGGCAAAAATCTGTTGCGGTGACGCGCCCGGCGTCTATAATCCGGCTCTCCCGTAAAGCACGGTTATCAAGCTCGGGAAGGAACGGCATGAACCCATTGCGTTCTCTTACCGTAGTCATGTTGCCGGTATTCTGTTTTTTGACGGTTCTCGCGTCGCCGCCCACCGCTACGCAAACCATGCTTGGGTTCAGCCCCAGCGCGGCCGCCGAAGAAAGCGCGGTCGAGCAAAAATTCAGAGCCATTCCATCGCCCGCGGAGGAGCGAAAGCAGCACCGGATTTTCACCGCTCAGCCGCACATCGCCGGTTCCCCCCGCAACAATGAACTGGCGCGCTACATCGCCTCGCAATGGAAAAAGCAGGGTCTGGAGGATGTGAGCATCCGCCGCTATGATGTGTACAGCACCGAACCGCGCAGCACCTTCCTGGAAATGGTCAGCCCGGTGCGCTACGTGGCCGGATTGCGCGAGCAGCCCTATGCCGCCGACCCTGACAGCAAAAACAAAGCGGTCTCCTCCGCCTGGACCGGCATGTCCATCTCCGGCGAGGTCACGGCTCCGCTGGTTTACGCGCACAGCGGCAATCCCGAAGACTACGACTACCTCCGCAAGCAGGGCATCAGCGTAAAGGGGAAGATTGTCCTGGTGCGTTATTCCAATCCCTACAGCTATCGCGGATTTAAAGCGCTCACCGCGCAGCGCGAAGGCGCGGCCGCCATCCTCATCTACAGCGATCCCGCCGAAGACGGCTATAAAAAAGGCAAAGTTTTCCCCGATGGTCCCTGGGGCCCGGAGAGCCACATCCAGCGTGGGGCCATCACCTACGACTTTATCGTGCCCGGTGACCCGCTCACTCCCGGTTGGGCCTCGCTGCCTGGAGCCAAACGCATCGCGGTGAAGGATGCCCGCTCGCTGCCGAACATCATGGCGCTGCCGCTTTCCTGGCACGATGCCAAGCCGCTCCTGGAGCACATCGGCGGCCCGGTGGCCCCCCCGGATTGGCAGGGTGGCTTGCCCATCTCCTATCACCTCGGCGGAAAAGATGCGCAAGTCCATCTCAAGATTGATATGGACAACTCCATCAAGCCTTACTACGTGGTGGAAGCGCGCATCCGCGGCTCGCAGTTTCCTGACGAGTGGGTAGTGATGGGCAACCACCGCGACGCCTGGGTCTTCGGCGGCGTGGACCCCAGCAGCGGCACCGCATCCATGATGGAGCTCACCCGCGGCCTGGGCCAACTGCTGCGCCAGGGAATCCGCCCCAGACGCACCCTGGTGATCTGCAGTTGGGATGGCGAAGAGGTCGGGCTCACCGGCTCCACGGAATGGGGCGAGCAGTTTCAGGATGAACTGCGCCAGAAGGCGGTAGCCTACATCAACGTTGATTCCTCCACATCGGGGCCCAACTTCGAGGGCAGCGCCGTAGCATCGCTGGCGCCCTTGCTGCGCGAGGTGAGCCACGGTTTCCAGGATCCGGCATCAGGCCGCCCGCTCTATGACGCCTGGAAAGCCTCGGTCGAGCGCGCGCGGGAAGAGCGCAAAGAAACTGGTCCGGTGACGGATGCCAACCTGGTGGACACGCGCATCGGCAGCGGATCGGATCACACGGTATTTCTCAACCATGTGGGCATGCCGGTAATCGGCCTGGACTTCGACGGCCCCTATGGCGTTTACCACTCCATGTACGACAACTTTTACTGGATCAACCACTTTGGCGATCCCGGCTACCGCTATCACACACTGATGTCGCAGTTGTGGGGTGTAATCGCGTTGCGTTTGGCGAACGCCGACCTGCTGTCCTTCGATTTCGGCGAGTACGGCAACAACATCAGCCAGTTCGTGGACGAACTCGCCAAAGGCAAGGACATGAGCCATCTCGACCTGGCGCCCTTGCGGTCCGCGATTGTGGATTTCACCAACGCCGGAAGCGGGCTCGACGCGGCAGAGCAGAAGGCGCTCACTTCCGGCAAACTCGAGCCCACGCTCGAGCAGCAGGTGAA
>DASVBI010000378.1:0-2046 GCA_036375915.1 Terriglobales bacterium
CTTCACCACAAAGGACACGAAGGAACACGAAGTAAATTGAAGATTTTCGATTGCAGATTGACGATTGTCATTCTCAAGCCCCTGCGAACGCAGCCGTCACTCGAAAATCATAAATCGTCGCGATGCTATGCGACCTAAATCGTCAATCGCCAATCTTCAATCGTCAATCCTTTGTGACCTTCGTGTCCTTTGTGGTGAGCTTTTTGTGGAAGTTGTTGGCGAGGTCGAATTCGGCAGCCAGCTCGCGGGTGCTGAGGTTTTCCCGCAGGTGCGCCAGGCGCTGTTCCAGTTGCAGCAATGCCTCCTGCAGGTTGCCCCGGTTGGTGAGGGCAATGTCGCGCCACATGCCGTAAGGACTGGCGGCGGTGCGGGTCATCTCGCGCAGGGCTGGGCCGGCCAATTCCAATGCCTGAGAATCGGCGCGGAATTCTTCTGCCAGGCTGGCCGCCAGCGCCGTGGCCAGCATCTGCGGCAAATGGCTGAGCCAGGCGCACAGGCGATCGTGCCGCTCTACTTCCATGCTGAGCACGCGCGCCCCCGTGGACGACACCAGTTCCAGAAACTCCTTTGCCAACGTGGGCATTTCGCCCAGGGGAGTGGCCACCCATACCGCGCCGCGAAACAGCCCCGCATCGGCGTTCTCGATTCCGCCCTGTTCCCTGCCTGCCATGGGATGGCCGGGAAGAAAGCGCTGTCCGGCTTGCTGTCCAAAGACAGCCCGCGCACGGGCTGCGATTTCCGCCTTGGTGCTGCCCACGTCGGTGAGCAGGGAGTGTGGCGGCGCCGTCGGCCCGATGCGCTCGATCAGGTCAATGATGGCGCCCACCGGCGTAGCCAGCAGGATGACGTCGGCATCTCGCGCGGCCTCCGCCGGATCGCTGAAGCCGGCGTCAATGGCGCCGCGTTTAGCAGCCTGTTCCAGCGCCGGCTCGCGGTCACAGCCGATCAGGCGGCCGCTGAAACCTCCCTGGCGCGCAGCCAGGGCGAAAGACCCGCCGATCAGCCCGGTGCCGACGATCGTGATTTGGCGAATCGAGTTCACGCGATGCTGCGGCCCACAGCCGGCGCAATGATGCGCAGCTCGTTCATGAGCTGGCGGAACTGCTCCGGGTACAGCGACTGGGCGCCGTCGGAGAGGGCGTGGTCGGCATCGTGATGCACTTCGATGAGCAGGGCGTCGCAACCCGCTGCCAGTGCCGCTCGCGCCATCGGCGCCACCTTGTCCCGCCGCCCCGTGCCGTGCGAAGGGTCAGCGGTCATGGGCAGGTGCGATAGCTTGTGGATGATGGGAATGGCGGAAATGTCCATGGTGTTGCGGGTGTAGGTCTCAAAAGTGCGTATGCCCCGCTCGCACAGGATGACCTCGTAGTTACCGCCCGCCATGATATATTCCGCGGAAAGCAGGAGCTCTTCCAGGGTGGCCGCGATGCCGCGCTTGAGCAGCACCGGCTTGCGCATCTTGCCCAGCTCGCGCAGCAGGTCAAAATTCTGCATGTTGCGCGCGCCCACCTGCAGAATGTCCACGTAGGGCGTCATCAGCGCGATCTGCGAAATGGCCATGACCTCGCTGATCACCAGCAGGTTGTACTTTTCGCCCGCTTCGCGCAAGAGTTTGAGCGCCTCTTCGCCCAAACCGTGAAAGGAATAAGGAGAGGAGCGGGGTTTGAAAGCGCCGCCGCGCAGGACGCGGGCGCCCGCCGCGGCCACCTTTTCAGCTGCGGCGAAGAGCTGTTCGCGGGACTCCACCGAGCAGGGCCCGGCCATGACCACCACTTTGCTGCCGCCGATTTCCAGACCATTGCGGAGTTTGACGACGGTGCCTTCGGGGCGGAAGCTGCGCCCCGCCAGCTTGTAGGGCGCGCTGATGCGGTGCACCTGGTCCACCCCGCTGAGCAGTTCCAGTTCACGAACATCGAAGTCCACACGCGCGCCCACTGCTCCCAGCACCGTCTGGCGTACGCCGGTGCTGCGGTGCACTTCGAAGCCCATCTTCACCAGGTGTTCGATCACCTGTTGAATCTGCTCTTCGCTGGACGACTCCTGCAT
>DASVBI010000217.1:0-4262 GCA_036375915.1 Terriglobales bacterium
AAGAGGCGTGGACTAATCGCGCGGTCGAGTTTCCCATTGACAATGTGGTTTCTGGCGGCAAGGCAATTGCCCTTCATTGGCGTTTCGATAGCGCAGCCAGCCACATTTCCGCGCACCGTGTAGCTCTTGTTTATGAAGCTCATTCTCCCCACTTGCGCTTGACCTGGGAGTGGAATGTCAGGGCAGCGAGTGGACCCATTGAACACCGGATTCTTATCAAAAACCTGGATTCCAGCGAGCTCTGGTTACCCCTGCAGGACAGCTTTCGCTTTGATTGGCAGGTGAAGTCCGATGTCCGGTTAAAGGAAACCTACGTCGAGAAAGGGGCGGGGGCTCCTTCCACGGTTGGCACTCATGAGGATGATGTTGCGGAGGGTTATAGCTGGCAGGGCACTTCCAGCACCTACGCGCATCCTAAGCCAGGGGAGCCACGCGAGATCATCCCCTGGATGCTCGTGGAAAACGCCGGTGGTGCGCACAGCGGCTGGTACACGGGAATTGAGTTCAGCGGGCGAACCCGTTTGAAGCTGGCGCGGTCTGGGGACTCCCTCAGCGGGGCGGCCGGACTGAATCCGGATCCTGGTCCCTTCCGCACAAGGCTGGCGCCTGGGGAGACGTTCGAAACGCCGGTCATCTTCCTGGGCGCCTTCACCGGCGGCGCCGACGCGGCCGGCAATACGCTGCGCCGCTGGGTTCGCCAGGTGCTCGGTAACCCGCTGACCTGGAAGGATCCAAAATATCCCTTACTGGTGAACAACAGTTGGGGCAGCGGCATGCAGATTGATGAAGCCCTGGCCACGCGGATGCTCCACGACTCCGCCGAACTGGGCCTGGAGATGTTTCACATCGATGCGGGCTGGTTTCGCGGTGTCGGCGACTGGTATCCCAACCCCACGAAGTTTCCGCACGGCTTAGCACCCATCGCTGACGAGGCCCACCGGCTGGCGCTGAAGTTCGGCTTATGGGTAGATTGGACGCAAGCCGGCCTGGACACCGAGCCTGGCGCCCTCAATGCGCGCGATCCTAAAGTGCGGGACTGGCTGGTTGCCGATCTGCCGCCCGGCTGGAAAACGGAGGAATTCAAGGGCCAGACCATTGATCTCGGCGACCCCGATGCCCACGCCTGGGCGCAACGCGAAGTCAACCGCATTGTGGACGATTATCACCTCGACATGCTGGAGCACGATGGCTACCTGGTGGCCCAGGGCTGCATGCGCAGCGATCACGCCCATGCTCCGCCCGATCCCGCCCACACCGCTGTCGAGCAGATCGGAAGCTCATCGTTTGTTGACGGCCCCAATTCCACCGATGTCAGCTATCACGCGACGCGCGCGTACTACCAGATTTATTCCCACTTGCGCGCCACGCATCCCGGCCTGTTGCTGGAGGTCTGCAACGATGGCGGGCGGATGGTGGATTTTGGCAGCGCCGCGCACGCCGACTATTTTTCGATTACCGACACGTACGATCCTCTCTCCAACCGCCGCGCCTTCTACGACACCAGCCACGTGCTCCCTGCGGCCATGCTGGAGAGCTACGTGGAGAAGTGGCCCACACCCACGCTGGGAAATTTTCTCTACATGCTGCGCAGCGGCATGATGGGCTGGCTAACCATCATGCAGGACACTACCGCCTGGACGCCGCAGCAGCACGCCGCCGCCAAGGCAGAGTTTGCGCTTTATAAGTCGCGGTTGCGGCCACTCATTCGCGAAGCTGACCTGTACCACATCTCGCCCCGGCCCGATGGTGTGCACTGGGACGGAATCGAATACTTCGATCCGCGGCGGCGGGCAGGCGTGGTCTATGCTTTTCGCGGTTCCATTGCGGACCAAGGGAAGCATTTTTTTGTGCTGCAGGGACTGCGCCCCAACGCCAGCTACGAGTTGCGCTTCCATGACCACAGCTCGCCGGACCGCACCATGACCGGGCGCGAACTCATGAGCGCAGGCTTGCGGGTGCATCTGCCGGGCGCTAACACCTCGGACCTTATTTTCATCTCTGAAACAGCGGAAAAGGAGCCCCGGCCGGAGCGTAAGGAGAAGAATCCTTCATGAAGGCAAAATCAAGCAACGGGCGGTGCGGCGAGCTGGCAGATCGGGTGGCCGTCATCAGCGGCGGGGCGCAGGGAATTGGCCGGGCTATTGCCGAGCACTTTCAAGGCGCGGGCGCGCGAGTGGTGCTGCTGGACTGCGACCGTTCCGCCGGCGATGCTGCTGCCTGCGCCCTCAGCAAGCAACCAGATTTGCTGCCGGTCACCTTCATTCCCATGGATTTGACCCGGCCCGACCAGATTCGCGACGCCATGGCCAGAATCGCCCATGCCTGCAGGAAAGTTGACGTTCTGGTCAACAATGCCGGCCTCGAGATCGAAAAGCCTCTCGCCGAAGTCACGCTTGCGGATTGGGAGCTGGTGCTGGGGGTCAACCTGCGCGGCGCCTTGCTGCTCACCCAGGCCGCTCTGCCCCTGTTCCCCCAATCCGGGGGTGCCATCGTCAATATCGGCTCCATCCACGCCACCCATGCTTTTCCTGATTCCATCCCTTATGCCTGCTCCAAAGCCGGTCTGGTTGCGCTTACCCGCAATTTAGCCCTGGAACTGGCTCCGCGCCATATTCGCGTGAACGTGATTTGCCCGGGCTACATTGATACGCGCCTGTGGGACGAATATGTGCGCCGCTCCGGCAATGGGCAAGAAATCGCCGCCCAGGTCCAGGCGCTCCATCCCCTGGGAAGGCGTGGCCTGCCTGTAGATGTTGCCGCGGCAGCCCTGTTCTTGGCAGCCGACAGTGCCGCCTTTGTTACCGGAACTCAACTGGTTGTGGACGGTGGCCTCACCATCCGCGCCCATCCCTGACATCGGATTACCGACCCGTCCGCCATCCGTTAAACATAATGTTAATCCGATTTTCGATAGCCACTCCGCCGGTCTCGTATTAGAATCCCCCCCGCTACATCCGGGCAGGAGTGCCAAGGATGAAGAAACTGCAGCCATCACTGAGCGGGACGCTGAAGCGGGAATTTCAAAAGGATCTGGAACTGTTCAAGCATTTCCTGTTGTTGCTTAACAATACCGGTCCCATCCGCAATGTCGAGCTGATGTGGAATGAAGAACTGGATTGCACCAAGCCGAAATACAAAAACCGGGTTGGCACTGGGGATGCCCTGGTGCAATTGCAGCCAGCCGGCAGTGCCAACCGCAGCTCACCGAGCACCCTGTTTTGCGACTTGGTTCACGGCTTTGGCGCACACGAGGAAGAGACCTGCGCCAAATCGGATGTTCCTGCGCAGCAGCGTTGCCGGCAGACCGGCTGCACCCAGGTTTACGCCTGTCATGCCGGGCTCACCGATATCGCGGTTCCCGTCATCTGCGACGGCCAGTATCTTGGCACCTTGTTTTCCGGCCAGGTCCTGACCCATCCGCCCACGCCGGAAGGCTTCGAACGAGTGCGCCGTTCGCTCACCGGCCAAGCTCACATCAATTTTGAGGAGCTCGAAGCAGCCTACTACCGGGTTCCCGTGGTTTCCGCGGGGCAAGTGGCGGAGATGGTGCGGGTGCTGGAGCTGTTCGCGCGCTACATCAGCAACTCCTGGAAGCGTCTGCAGATCATGGCCGAGTTCCAGCGCCGCGTTGACCGCGAGCTTGCCCTTGATCGCAAAGAGCTAGGCGCCACCCTGCTCTCAGGCGAGGTCGGAGACCGGCACGCTCTGAACGAACTGGCGCGCCGCTGCGGAGTTCAGCGTCTGCCCGATCGCGTCCTGGTAGTGCAGGTGAAACATCGCACGGCGCTCTCGCGCGCTCAGATATCCGATCAGCTGACGCTCAGCCGCCTTTCGCACGTAGCCGAGGACGTCAGCCAGAACTGGCCCAATACTCTGGCCATCGTGGTGCGGCCCGGCGAGCTCTGCATCTTCACCAGCCAGGAAGCGCGCAACCCCAGCCACCAGCGCATTACGCTGCTGGAAATGGCGGAAGCCGTTCTCGCGGCGGTGCAGGAAAATTGCCAGGCGGTGGCGCGCATCGGCATCAGCGAGGTCCATCCCCAGCCCCCCGAGCTCTTGCAGGGCTATCAGGAGGCCTGTGCCGCTCTGGAATCCGGCGACGGCTCGGTCCTGTTCTTTAACGCCCCGGCGCAACGCAGCAGCCGCCCGGTGGAAATCCTCACCTGGCTGCTGAAGGCGATGCAGAGTGGCACCGGAACCACCGCGCCGGTACGGGAGTTCCTGGCGCACGCCACGCCCGCCGAGCACACACCGGCCAAGCT